>JANOZG010000246.1:0-2865 GCA_031429275.1 Planctomycetota bacterium | reverse complement strand
TCAAAGCTTCTGGTGTGGAAGCCGGCAAAGAACGAATAATTGAAGCCTTTCTCTCCCCGCACCACGGGCCTGACAAGGACTGCGTGATTAGCCAGCGGTTTATCATTCCTGCCCAGTAATTGCCCGTTTAAATCAGCGGTTGGTTTCAGGTATATCTCGACTGGCTCGGCGAGTGATTCCGGCTTCACGATCCCAGCGGCCTTTCCGTCAGCGGTGTAGGCGAAGATGCCAATTTGCAGTGCCTTGGTTGAGAAGGCGAACTGCCCGGTCGTGTCGGTAGTGATCGTTTCCTCTTCGTCAGTTTCGCCATCGATTGACCCAAAAATGATTTGGGCGTTCGCCACGTCAGCGGTGGTATTCGGCGGCGGAACTAATTGGCCGGTCACGGCTCGTTCGACATCGATTTCACGGTGAAAATCAATCCGAGTCACTTCTCCGGTATGGACTTTGACCTTGCGTTCATCTGATCGCCATTCGTCGGCAATCACGCTCACCTCCAATTCTGAATTGGCTAGTGCATGGGCGCGCGCGACTCCGCTGTCGTCGGTATGGGTTCCACCCGCTCGACCTCCAGTACCACTCTTTTGTTCCCCATTTTCGTACCATGTGTAGTCGTGAATGCAGCGGATATAGACCCATTGGTTAGCCAGCGGTCAGTGAGCCGGGCCTGAAGTCACTCGAATCTCTACTGGCTCACCCACCGATACCGTCAGATTCGCCGGGTTCGACTTGCCGGTGTCACGTTCGTACGGTATCAAGTCGATGATGTTACTCGTGAATTGAGCGCCATCGACACAGACGCAGTAGGTTGAGCCCGGAATACAATCGGCAGTAAAACTTCCATCCGCGTCCGTGAACACACAAACGTGATCCGAATAGCCCTCTTCCTCTCCCTGGAAGGATCTAATCTGAACCAATAAACCACCGACATCGAACTGTTCGGATGTGACCTTACCGATCAGTGGCTTTCGCTGTACGCGCGGCTTCAGTTTTATGAGCAGCGCACCATCGGCTGCGGTCTCCAAGCCGTCGTCGCCGTGAAGAGCCTTGGCCCACTCAGGATCGATGATTTCGACATAGGCTCCGTGTTTCTCCCAATCCGGGAACCAGTGACAGACGGCTTCGCCATTCTGGTCTGTGACCATGTGGAGGTGTGGAAACGTGTCGGGCACCGCCGGGAAGTTGTAGTTTGGCGGTCCAGTGCCGATGATGAGTTGAAACGCCATGTTGGCTACTGGCGAGTCATCCTCCGCGTTCAGGAACCGGATCGTCTGATCCCGACAGTCTTCCAATTCAATGGTATGTGTTGTGCCGAGCGGATCACGACGCGGCTTGCGAGAGAAGGAATAACCTCCGATCAAATGGTTATCCGTCCACGCAGTGAGCTGGCGAAGTTTTTCAAGCTCATGCAAACGAAAAAACACCTGCCCGTTCCCGTCCGTCTCACCACGAACCAGAGCATTGCCTTCGGTTTCAGCAACAACGTGAGCTCCCGCGACTGGTTTCGTCCTCTCGGTAACCAAAACACTCACTATTCGGTCGGTACCAGCCAGCTGCAGAATAACTCCGTCGATGGCCCCCTGTCGCAGGTCTCGGATTTGGATTCCCTGAGTCGCACGTCGCACGGTGTCGGTCGTTGTTGCAGACAATTCGAGATGCAGCGATTCATCACCGCCAATGGGAATCCAGGATTCGAACTCGTTGCTCTTGATCTCTGCGGGCAGTTTCGCAGTCCCGGATTTTTGCTTGAGACGACGGAAAGCTGAAAGTTCCGTGCTGGTTCGCCATCGATATCGATGACACGTCCTTTTAACAGCATCTGACGATTTTGACCTTCGCCGCGGAGCATCGGAGCAACGTGTTTGAGGTCCGGGTCTGTGACAGTGGTTTTCTCGGTCGTGTTCGCTTGCTGCCCTGAACTGACCGAAATCGCTGCCGGTGCGGTCGCCAGGGGGCGAATCATTCCGAGAATCATCGCCAGACAAAAGAACGCGGTCATCAGAACTCCGCGAAGGCGGGTTGTTTCGCGACTTCGATCGGCCGTTGGCGACAGAATCCCTTGAAGACGCTGCTTCAACGGGGGCTCGGCCATAAAAACCGCCGCAGCAGTCGGAACCATGCGACCGCTGATCGCGGCTGCAACTTCGACAAGACACTGACTGTATTGAATTCCGTCAAAACCTGTGCCAATCACGCGATCATCGCACGCGCGTTCACGATCCAGCATGCCTCGCCGAGCCGCGAGCCAGACGAGCGGATTGAACCATGCAACACAGATCGCCAATCGACCGAGCCACTGCCACAGAACATCGTGTCGCTCCACATGAGCCAGTTCATGGGCAACCACTATTTCCAGCTTCTGCATCGACCATCCGATTGCATTCGACGGCAGTACTATCACGGGACGGAACAGACCCGCTGTGATCGGAAACTGCACTTCGTCGAAAAGTACCAACCGGAGCCGCACAGACAGGCTCATTCGGTCACATGCTTCATTCACAGCCGCTTGTATCCGCCTCGGCGTCTCGCCCGAACTGCGTCGTATGACTGACCTGCACACAGCAATACTGCGAGCAAAGGACGCAAGCATTAAAGTCACTATCGCCAGCCACACGCCGCCCAGAAGAGCCGGAACATCGACAAGCAGATTCATTGTGGCCCGCACGGCGGAATAACTCGGCGGATTTTCCAGCTTCGCTTTCACATCGCTGACGCTGGCTTCACCCATGGCCAGCACGGTTTCGTAAATCTGCCGTTCCCTCCCGCCAAGCTCCCGCGGAGTCTTCTTCGATTTACCCATTTCAATCAGACTCCAGGCTTTCAGTATCATTATGCTGGTATTATAGCACAATGATACTGAAAGCC
>JANOZG010000245.1:0-5974 GCA_031429275.1 Planctomycetota bacterium | reverse complement strand
GTGGTTGACAAATCCGATTCCTCAAGTCGATCCTCAGTTGCATTTTCTTGATCGACGTCACTCCCAACACTCCGTTTGTCAAGAGCCCGGCCTTTTCCATGTATTGCGACTCGCGGTACAGAATCGCTGTCCGAACGGGAGGCATTTCGAATGAGGCGACATGAATTCCAGAAATCCTCGCGACTCCTCTAACGCCTTGTATATATGTTGCTTGCTCATGAGTAATAATCCAACTTCGATCCGGGGATTCGAGAAGTGCCCGCGGTCCAGTCACTCCAGTTAACGTGGCGCCAGTGTCAACTACCAATACTCCAATGTACTCACCGTATCGGACCATCGCACACGGGGCTGCGGTCCTGCGACAATGTTCCATGCCTTCGGTGCGATGCGGATCATCGGATTGACTTGATCGGGAAATCCCAATTAATACACTGACCAGGAGTATGGTTGACCGACAACAGTTTCGTAGCATGCACATCGCCTTCTATATCCCTCTGAAAACACCTGTAGGTATCGACTCGTGGCGTCGAGCAGACAGATTGTTGCGTGTGACCTACGCACATCAAGTTTCGGCCTGATGAAGAAGCAACGGCGGTGTCTTCGACTGGCTTCGCTAGTACCCCCATTGAGCATGACCGAAAACGGAAGTCTTCGCGTTGTCATAATCAATCAATGTTGAGCCTCTCCACATCCACGGAGTCTGGATTGGAACATTGAGATCGTGCACGAGTGTTCCGGTTGAGTTGGCATTCACGATGTTGTTCGTTACGCCAACATCAAACACCCATGAGTGCCCAAGGTTTTTGGAAAGTAATGCCCCTCGCATCATCGCCAGGGAATTCGCTGGCCCATTTGTCGGTATATTGCGTGCGATGATGGATTCAAGATAGTGATGCTCATCAATCCAGTAGCCAACACCACCCGCAATCTTTGTACCGACGCCACTCTCAAACCGATAGTCGCTCAGTATTGTCACGTTCGGGTTCACCGTATGGCGGTAACTGGCGGTGCGCATTTCATTTGAAGGCGACCATTGGCGAGTTGCGTGGAATACCTGTCCTGGCAGCACGTAATCAATGCTGATGTACGATGTGGTCAACTGAGAATTAAACCACATCAACTGTCCGAAGACTGTCAGCGGTCCTTGCTTTACCGACATAGTAAAGTCGCCGTGAAGACCATTTTGATCGATCCCCACATCGGCGGTCCAGTTTTCGTAGTCTCCATTCACAAACAGCTTGTTTTTTGATCCGCTGAACGTGAAATTTTCGCCATAGCCATATTCGTCGCCTGTGCTGAATGACGCATTCACAAACAGATTGTCGGTGACGACACCTCCAGTCGGAGCATTCATTATAGCAAAGTAGCCATTCGCACCGCCTACGTTCGTTGATGAATTGAACCAAGCGTTGCCTTGCGTTCCGTAGATTGAAAAATTCGGGGCCAAGTCCATCGACGGGTATTGTTCTCCCGGACCAAATTGCTGGCCCAGCGATGATTCTGGCGCTGTAACCTGCGTGACTGCTGTAATGCCAGCATTGGTGTTCTGAAATGCAACGGCAACGTCGGCCATTGTCAATTCGTCGAATCCGTTTGAGCCCATGTTCAGGAATGCCGGAATACTCTGCACTTGAATTCGGGCGTCAGAAAGCGAATTGCCAAGCGATGTTCCGATCCCATTCATTGTTGATTCCACACCGCCGGCAACTGCAGAGTTCGCCGTGTCAAAGACATCACTTGTTTTGGTGTTCAGTGAGCCGAACATACTACTGGCGGGGCTTGGGTCCGTTAGCAATTGTCGTGGCTCGAGGGATTCAATAGGTCGATTTGCTTTTCGCTTTTGTCTGCGCAAACCAACTGGAAAATTGAATCTGGAGGCTATGGCCTCAAGTTGCGGAATATACTCCGTCGCAAAGACTTCATCCAGCCCCCCCCATTGCCTGAATTATCCACCGCAGTCTCCCTCTTTGAAGTATAACTGTCCCTGCTCATGAGCGAGTGCATATTCACTTGCCCATAGCATTGGACACTATCAGTTCTCTGTCAGAATGCAACTGAAGTAAAAGCATGCCGCAGAGAATGGGTCAGGCCCAATACTGTTCGGCACGGCATTTGAAGAGGTCGCGGCAAACAATTCTGAAAAATTCTGTGAGCGCTATTGCGCGCCTTCCTTGAAGTTGCCAGGCGTCACGCATGGAAGAAGAGGGCAACACACAATCAACGCCCACCGAGAACGCAAAGCTGACCGAGAAGGACATCAACGGTCTGAAGTACTTCGATCAGATTGCACCGCTACTACTACGGCTGCACGATGATGCGTGTGATCGCGACACGGCAGGCAATCGCACGTTGTACTACGACCAGTACTGCATGTTGATGCTGCTGTATTTTTTCAACCCGATTGTCACATCACTGCGGGGTCTTCAGCAGGCCAGCGAACTGAAGAATGTTCACGCAAAGCTGGGCTGTGCTCGTGCGTCGCTGGGATCGCTGTCCGAATCCACCACGGTGTTCGATGCAGAACGCCTGAAGAATATCATTGGCGAACTCGGGCAGCAGCTTCAGCCGCTGGCACTGGATAAACACCTGCAGAACATCGACCACACCATCACACTCGTTGATGGTTCGCTGATCGCCGCTTTGCCGCGAATCATGGAAGCATCGTTTCGAAAAGCAAAGACCGGCAGCGGCATGGTCAAGTGGCGACTGCACACCCATTTCGAACTGCTTCGCGGCGCGCCAACTCGCATTGACGTGACTCCTGACGGAGGCGGATCACACGACGAACGAGCCATGCTGGAAGCCACGATCGAAGCGGATCGTCTTTACGTCACAGATCGAGGCTACGCAAAGTTTCTGTTGTTCAACAAGATCGTGTTGGCGGGCAGCAGCTATGTCTGTCGATTGCGAGACAACAGTGTATGGAAAACCGTCACAACGAACTATCGCAACAAAAACGCGGGCCTTGATGAAATCATCAGCGACGAAATTGTCGAGTTCAACGGCGATGGGGATCGCAAGCTGGATCACAAAGTGCGAGTGATTTGTGTGCGCATCAATCCTAACACAACACGCGGCAAGTATGCCGGGGGTTCCAGCGGTGTCGACAGCGACGGCATTCTTCGCATTGCCACAAATCTGCTGGACGTGTCGGCGGATGTCATTGATTTGATATTTGCTTATCGATGGGCGATTGAATTTTTTTCAGATTTTTCAAGCACATGCCGGGATGCCGTCACCTGCTGAGCCACAAACAGAACTCCAATCCGCTACCTACGTCGTGCTGCGATCGTCGTGCCGAACAGTATTGGCTGCGTCCCCTTTTCGTATCCCTTTCAGCGAAGTATATCGTCCCAGTTAAATCGTGTTTACGAGAGAACCATCTTTGAGGTTTCGCTCCTCGATCACTTTCCTCTTGTCGCTCCGGACGAAATAGGTCGAGCCGCTAGAACCCGCACTCAATAATTCAATTCCTTCACCCATCTGAAGAAGTCGCACGTCACCATTTTTATTACAGAGATCTCTCTGATCACCCCGTTCTTGGTTTCGGCCACCCAAGTCGCTTCTGACACTAGAAACGCTTTGTCACAGTTTATCGTTTTCTCACCAACGGAATAAACAAAAGCATCGGAATTGACTGAACGTCGATATTGGAGAGCCTGACCGTCGATGGTCAGGAACTGGATTGAATCGTTTGTGGCCAAAATCCCTGCAATTCCTTCTACCGTGATCACTCTTGGACTCTCAAGGGCCATCTCCGCTTTCAACGGGTTTTCGATCGCGACAATTTTCCCATCTGCGAAACATAGAATGAGGACATTCAGTTCGTGAGCGTAGGGAGCAAAACGTATTTCTGGGTGTCTCTGCTGAAGAACTCCTGGACTGAATTCTTTTCGTCCCTGTATTTCAAGACACTTCGTGTTTTGATTGATGGGTCCGAAAAGCACTTCGTGTTGCCCTACAGCCAACCATTCGACTTTGTTAATCACAGCCAATAGCACAATGGGACCGGTCAGTTATATTTCCGTTCTTGTCACCCGTGGCGTATCGTCAATTCCATTGACAACGAAGATTTCGCCATCCAGACGTGCAATAATGGCGAAATCATGGAAGGCAATCGCCATTCTAAATGGAACGAACCGTCTTGCGGGGAGTGAAACACATTGTACGTTTCTATTCGTCTTGATCAGTACTGCGGCTTTCGCGTTCAGGGCATTGTCCTGAACTCCAATCATCATTGCGTCTGCTGACTGCGAGAGGACATCGACAACTGGCGAACCGCCTGATTTGTCGCATCCGAAATCGACAGCCAAGGTCACGACGATGACCGTCATTGCGCGAATTTGTCGTTGCATTGAATTGTTCGCAATAGAGACATGCAAAATCGCCAGAGTTTACGGAACGGATCCCATTGACGGATTACCGGTAACTCCCATAGGGCACATCGGGTGCGAAGACCCACATCATCGAGTTGAAGAACTTCTGCGAATACGGAACATCCACTGACGCGGCGAAGATTTCGCAGGTGTAATCAGGTTGACGGCGAGCCGAGCACGTTCTCCCGCCACTCCCACGAATGGCAGAATGCGGTTAATTTGACAAGAATTGCGGCAGATTGCCGCGAACCACGCATTGTATTGGATTCCAGGCCGATGGCGGCATGATTTACTCATTCGAGATTTCGTTGTATGCGAAACTACTTCTTGTGATCTTCGCCTCTCGCCACGACATGGACGGCAGCGCCGTCGCCCACGGACAGAAATCAACTCTCCAGCAACGTTTGCAGGGCGGAGATTTCGACTGGCTTCACCAGATGGTGATCGAAACCCGCCTCATGTGACCGGCGGCGATCTTCGTCCTGGCCCCACCCGGTTAACGCGATAATGACCATGCCTTTCGACCAGGGCTGTGCCCGAATGCGGCGGCAAGCGTCATAACCATTCAGTCCGGGGAGGCCGATGTCGAGCAGGATCATGTCGGGCCGGAATTCCTCGGCGGCTTTGATGGCGGCGACGCCATCGTGCGCCGTGTGCGTCTCGTTGCCCATCAGATTGAGCATCATGCCGAGGCTTATGGCCGAATCATAGTTGTCATCGACCACCAGAATTCGTCGCTTCACCGCCACGGACAGGACGTCGTCGTTCCGGGATTTTGCGACGTGGCGAGTCTCTTGATCAACCGGCAGTCGGACGACGAACTCGCTACCCCGCCCCGGTCCTTCACTGTGGGCTTCGACCGTGCCGCCGTGCATCTCGGCCAGACGCCGCACCAGGGTCAGCCCGATCCCCAGTCCGCCCTGAGCCCGCTCCATGTTGGAGTCGACCTGAGAGAATATTTCAAAAATTCGCGGCAAAGCGTCGGCGGGAATTCCCAGCCCGTTGTCCCGCACCCGCACCACGACTTCGCTTCCGCTCAATTCTCCGATCAGCGAGATGCTGCCGCCCGGCTCGGTGTACTTGGCGCTGTTATTGAGGAGGTTCGAGAACATCTGTGCTAAGCGCGTCAGGTCGGCTTCGAGGTAGATGGGCGCGGGAGGAAGCGTGAGCGACAGCGTGTGTCCGGCCTGTTCGATTATTGGGCGGCTCGTCTCGACTGCGCTGTTGACAACCGCTGCCAGTGTGACCCGTTCTTTTCGAAGTTCCAACTTATTGCGGGTGATGCGGCTTACGTCGAGCAGATCGTCAACGAGTCGTACCATCTGGCCAAGCTGGCGTTCCATCATCGAGCGGGCTTCATCGACCATTCCGCCGCCCCCACCGGATAATCGGAGCACTTGCAAACCGTTACGGATTGGGGCCAGCGGGTTGCGGAGTTCGTGTGCCAACGTCGCCAGGAACTCATCCTTACGTCGGTCGGCCTCACGGAGTTCCCTGTACAACTGGGTGTTCTCGATGGCGATGGCGGCTCGATTAGCCAAATCATGGGCGACCGCAAAGTCCGTATCGTCATACAGTTGCCCCGACTCGGCCGCAAT
>JANOZG010000244.1:0-22187 GCA_031429275.1 Planctomycetota bacterium | reverse complement strand
GACTTGCCGATTCTGGGCGTGATTCGCGGAGTCGGCATGGCGTCCGACGGCAAAGGTCGCAGCTTGTGGGCACCACGCATGGAAGGCCAGGTCCTTGCGTTGCAGCGTGCGTATGGCGATGACGCTCCGCTGGATATCGATTACATGGAAGCTCATGCGACGAGCACTCAGCTGGGCGATGCAACAGAGCTGGAAACGCTCCGTCGGTTGTCGCAACATCCGAAATCGCAAATGGGACGTCATCAACTGCTATTGGGCAGTGTCAAATCCAACATCGGTCACACGCTGGAAGCCGCAGGCTTGATTGGCATGGTTAAAGTGCTGACCGCCATGCAACGCCGCCAGATACCTCCATCACTCCGGTACGAGCAACCAAATCGGAATTATGATTGGGTAACGGCTCCCGTGCGAGTTGTTTCACGCACCGAACCATGGCCGGAACATGCATTGCATTCTCGCCCTCGCCGAGCTGCAGTGAGCGCGTTTGGAATTGGCGGATTGAACGCTCACGTCGTCGTCGAAGAAGCTGGCACTGGCGGGGCTTCTATGGAGTCAGACGCTTTTGCCAGCCGGCCAGTCAACGGATCAGCCCCGACGGAATCAGAACCGATTGCGATTATTGGGCGTGGCATTATTGTGGCTGGCGCGAAGAACCTGCAAGAGTTTAAATCTCTATTAGAATCAAATCGTTCGGCGTTGAGCGACGCTCCCGACAATCGATGGCGAAAACGAGCTGGCGTTTCCGACAGCCCGACTTCTGTCACTCATCATACACCGCATTGCCACGGGGGATTTGTCACAGATTTCAATTTCAACGGCAGCAAGTACGCCATCCCACCGAAGCAGGTCCAACAGGCGAATCCCGTCCAGCTGATGCTGATTGACGCTGTTACGCAAGCATTGGCGGATGTGAACTCAGAAAGTACGCGGCAAGCAGAGGATGTCAATCCGCTGGTGACCCGCGGTGCGTCCGAAAAGGGGTCTGACCCTCTCCGGCAAGACGACTTGCCTCCAAAGGGTCAGACCCCTTTTCGCTCGCCGGAAAAATTCCCATTCGATCGCCAGCGAATCGGAGTTGTTGTCGGCACGATCTTTGGTGGCGAGTTCGGCGACCAGTTGCAGGTTGGCATGCGACTACCCGAGATCTGTCAGGAGATCACGACATCGATGCAGCGGCGTGGATTGCCAAATCAGCTGTCGCAACAAATCACGACCGAATTCCGTCAGATCGTGCTGAAGAATCGCCCTGCTCTGCTCGACGAAACCGGTAGCTTCACAGCCAGCACTCTGGCATCAAGAATTGCGAAAACATTTGACCTTATGGGCGGAGCGTGCGCACTTGACAGCGATGACACGTCCGGCCTGACGGCTCTGTCGGTCGCGGCAGATCAATTGCGTTCCGGAACCAGCGACATGATCGTCTGTGGTTCGGCTCAACGTTCGATGAGTCTGTCTGCTTTCGAAGCACTCGATATGAACAGCCAGCTTGTTCGTTCAGGGCGACCGGAAGATGTTCCGGATGACTGCCATGAAATCCTTCCGGGTGAAGGCGTCGTCGCTTTGATGTTGTGCCGCCTGTCAGATGCAAAACGTCTGGATCTGCCGATCTATGGTATCCTGGGCGATGTCGTTCAGCGCAACATGAGCGTAGCGCGAGGCTCCAGTCCTGCCCCGATTCGAACAATTGCAGAAGCCCGTCCTACAGATGTCCTGACGTCGGCCGATGCCCGGATCATTCGCAAAATCGGTTACCTTGCAGGGGCGCATTCACTTGTCCGCATTGCGGCTGAAACCATTCTGGGTAGCGACTCCGGGCAAGCGGGGAATGTCAATCCTGACGCTGATGTAATGGGCTGGCCGAGCAGAACGAATAGGACATTCACAATTGCGGCCCAAACCACCGACGGCGTCATTTTGCACGCGCCATTATTGATTCCATTCGCGAATGCCATCGCGGAAATTCAAAAACAACCTGAACCATTCGTTTACGCATCACCTATGACGCAGCAGGTATCATTTCCAATGACAACGGAGCCATTGAGGGCAAACGTAACCAGCGACTCTCCTTTACAATGCATACGATTTGCCGCGGCCTCCGGTACAACGTTACTGCAATTGCTCAAGAATGCTGTCGCTCGGCCAGAACAGTTTACAGGTGTGTCGAACGTAATTCGCGAGGCGAGTGATCCCGTAGGACGGGTCTCCAGACCCGTCCAGATCAGGACGGGACTGGAGTCCCGTCCTACAAAGGAAAATCTCGAATTCACTTTTGAAGACCAATTTCGCGCGACGATTCTGTTTGCTTCCGTTGAACAACTGCAACAGCGATTGGCAGCGGCAATCAAAGCTGCAGAAGCTGGAAAATTTAACACACTGCTTGATCGTGAACGCGTCATCCTTTGGAAGACGTCGCAGGAATCGCCGCGAGTGGCATGGCTGTTCCCCGGACAGGGATCTCACTATTCTGAAACTCCATCCGTTTTATCCGCCTGTGAAATTGCTCGCCAAACACTGGCTGAAGTTGATGATCTCTACGCCGCCAGTAATTTGCCTCGACTGAGCACTGCATTCAACAATGCGACAATTAAGCCTGGTGTCGATGTCTGGTGGGCGCAGGCATGGGTCCTGGGTGTCTCGGCCGCGTTGATTCGAACCTTAAGGTCCCAGGGGCTGCATCCGGATGCTGTCCTCGGCCATAGTTTCGGCGAGTTTACTGCCTCATTGGCCGCTGGCGTGACGACATTGCCTCAAACCATCGCACTTGCCAAGCATCGCGCCAATGCGGTGATCTGTCACATGCGAGTACCAGGCGGCTTGCTGTCAATCCGCGCGGCCGTACATGAAGTCGATGCGATTATGAAACCTGCAGGATTGGATGTGTACGCGACGCATCTCAATTCGACAAAGCAGACCGTTATCGCGGGAAGTCGTGAAGGTATTGCTTCGGCAAAAGTGTTGCTGGATAAAAGTGGTTTAGCTTCGATGTCGGTGTCTGTGCCGGCGCCGTTCCACACTCCACTGCTGGCAGATGCCGAAGTCGCGTTTGAGCAACTCTCGTCCAGCGTCACGATGCGACCTCCAGTCTGTGGATTCCTGTCGGCAACCTGTGTCCAGTACCTTGCTGAACCGTCTAGTATTCGTCGCAGTCTCGTACGCCAGTTGACGCAGCCCGTCATGTTCATGCCATCTATTCAGCGCATGATGGGCGAAGGTTATCAAGTGTTCCTTGAGGTCGGACCGAACGATGTCCTGACTCGTATGAATCGGGATATTGTTGACGACTCCGCGTTGTGTTTAAGTCTCGACGTTCCAGGGCAGCCGTTTGCGGAACGTATGCAACTTGTGCATGCAGTTCTGGAATGCGTAACAAGCGTTACACGTCGGCCAGTCGCAGCAAACGCTTCAACAACAGATACAGCGGCCTCAGCAGTCGCTTCAAGGAATCAAACAACGAATCCTGCATCAGTCGCTGTGGCCGAAGAAACAGTTTTCGATGTCACACGTTTGCGTCGAGGCAACCGCAAGACACTTCCGCAACAGGAAGAAACCAGCGTACAGAATCCAGACTGGACGCGGCCGTTGAATGGGCACGACCGATCTGCTGAGTCTGCCCCACTGCGATTGAGCGATCCATTCTCCACCCAACGACCAGTCGCTTCCTTCAATGCTGCCAATGTTTCAGTCACTTCGGCAAGTTCGAAGGTTTCGGACGAGCACTTGCGGAGCTTTGTGCTGGATCTTGTGATTGAACTGACAGGATACTCTCCCGATGTCATCGACTTCGACGCCGATCTCGAGGCGCACCTGGGAATCGACAGTATTAAGAAGGCTCAGATTCTGGGCGAACTTGGTGTCTGGCTGGGAATGACTGTTCGTCCCGACGGAATGCGTTTCGATTCTGTGCGCACGTTAGACGATGCAATTCATACCGTCCGAAAACTGGCGGAAGAAGAAGCCGCACCAGGCCAGGCGGTTCCTTCAATGTTGCCAGTGTCGCCGACGAGGGATGTCATTTCTGGACCAACACTGCCTTCCAACGAACGGCGCGGCTCTCTGCCACCGAACGCTCAACTTGACGCGTTACTTATCGACTATGTGATCGATCAAACGGGCTATACTCCCGACATCGTTGATCTTGATGCCGATCTGGAAGCGGACCTTGGACTGGACAGCATCAAACTGGCTCAGCTGATCGGACAGATGCGTGAGCAGTTCAGTCTCGAATCGTTGACGCTGGAATCTATCGGCCAGCATCGCTTCCGCACATTGCGCGAGATTCGCGAATTTCTGGTACGCCATGCTGGAAACGAAGACGTAGCGGATTCGACCAGCGTAGCTGTAGGACGGGTCTCCAGACCCGTCCAGACACAAACAAATCATGACCGGACTGCAGTCCCATCCTACGTCACCTCATCGTACGATACGCCCAATAATGACCAAGCTCCACGTGGCATCAAGCCGATCCGAAACATCACTCCGGAATGGTCTGGCTGGTTCGGTTCAGGAATCGTGAGATCAACCTCTGTGGATGCTGCCTTACGGACTGGCATTCAAGAAGGTCAGCAACATCGAGCAGAGATCCGCGCGGCACTACGCACGCTGGTCAATCGACAAACGAAGCCCAATACAATACGTGACTGGAGCCCGGCAGAATCAGCTCAGTTAGCTGGCATAGCCGCTGGTGCAGGCGTCGCAGAGGCATCCGTTCGATTTGCAGCAAGTGTCGTGCGTGATCATCTTCAGCCTGCCCCGCCAGAGACCATATCCGCACCGGATAAATTTGTCGCTCGGACCATGCCCGAGGTTATCTCAACCAAATCTGCATCATCGCAAAAAACTCAGCGATTTGCTTTACGAGTGGTTCCGGCCCCTCGTCGTGCGGGAATGCCGCTGAATCCAAAGCTTCACGGGGCAGCTTTAATCCTTGGGGCAAACCCACTGGCTGAGGCCCTGGCGGAAAGAATTCGTGAAATAGGCCAGACTGCAATTGTGATCAACACGGCAGTGCCAATTGCGCAATTGGAAAAATCGCTGGCCGATTTGTGGCAGCAGACTGCAACACCGCATTTGTTTCTGACGATGGCGTTTGATGCAGATGCCGCAAAAGAAATCTCAGAAGCGAATTGGCAACATCGCCGTCCGGCAGCGCTGGAAGCTCCATTCCGCATCTGTCAGCTTTGGATGCAACGAACAATTGATGCTGACCAAATGGAAAATGCAAGCGTTATTGCCGCGACTCAGTTGGGTGGCGATTTCGGATTCAGTGGTCAGCATGTGGGTTCGGTAGAAGCGATTGGCGGTCTGGTCAAAGCCATGCTGATCGAAGCATGGATGCGAGGATTTCGCACGACGCCGATGAAGGTCATCGATCTCGCAACGAATATGCCACCACATGTCGCCACCAGCGGCATTCTGCAGGAACTTGCGGTCCCCTCATATGACATGGAAATCGCCTTCCGAGGAACGAAGAATGCTGAACGGCTGGGAGTCCAGGCTGTGCCAGCTCCGTTGTCTGATACATCTCAGCAACGTCCTGTGAACCGGATCACACGCGGCGGCACATGGGTTGTTTCCGGCGGTGGTCGCGGAATCACAGCGGTGATAGCGATGACACTCGCGAAGAAGTACGACTTGAAACTTCATCTTCTCGGCACAGCACCTGTACCAGATCTGAGTGACGAATTTGTGGCGAGAGTTGCGACAGATCGAAGTGCTGTCCGAAACGCTGTTATGCAGCAATCTCAGTCGCGTGGCGAAAGCCCGGTCGAAGGCTGGCGTAATGTCGAAAAAGCAATTGAAGTGGATGCAACTTTGCGTGACTGCAGACGACAAGGCATCACGGCAACATATCATAGTTGCGATGTGTCCGACTTTTCAGAAGTCGCTGCCGTGATCCAGAGAATTCGCCAACAGACAGGCCCCATTGCGGGAGTTCTGCATGGTGCCGGAGCCGGACAGGATTCAAGATTCGATCGCAAGCGACCGGACAAAGTTGAAAAATGCCTGCGGGCAAAAATCGACGGCACTATCGCGCTGATGCAGGCGACGCAATCAGATCCTCTGGAATGGTTCGTGACGTTTGGATCAATCAGCGGACGCTTTGGCGCGAATGGGCACACAGATTATTCGCTGGCCAATGATATGATGGCAAAGCTCGTGGATCGCTACCGCAGTCAACGGCCAGACGTTCGCAGTTTGACTTTCCATTGGCACGCCTGGGGCGACATCGGCATGGCGACGAAGCCCGAAGCGAAACTGGCGCTGGAAATGATCGACATGGAATTCATGCCAGCCCGGGACGGCATCGCACATTTCATGCATGAACTTGAATTTGGCGGTGATGAGCCAGAGGTTCTGATTACTGACGAAAGTTATTTCCGCAAGTTTTTCCCTGCTGAACGCATTTCAGTCACATCCAGCAGTGGCTCTCTTCCGCTGCCTTTGCTGCCGTCGACAGTGACGCAACATGGCAATGGTGTCTATTCCAGTGTCGTGACACTGAATCCGGTGATGGACAAATTTCTGTCACAACATCGAGTGCAGAATCGGCCGACACTGCCATTTGTGGTCGCCCTCGAACTGATGGCTGAAGCTGTGCGAGCACGAACCGGTCAACCTAAGGCTGGCATTTGTACGGCAGCCGTTGCACCGCAGGCAATTCGGTTTGCGACGGACGATCCACTTGCAGTGACAGTGCAAACTCGCAGCACGAGTGAAGGCAAAATCGAATGTCGTTTGCTGGCCGATGTACGACGACGCGATGGCCGGATGGTTGAGGAGGATCGTGAATATTTCCGAGCGACGTTTGAACCAACCGTCAGCAGATTGGAAACTCAATCCTCGTATGATTTCGACCAGCACCAGAGCGCGAAACTGTGTTGGAAGAGAATTCAGTATGCTTCTCCGGAGGGACTCATCTACCACGGACCAGAGCTTCAGGAACTCCGTGAAGTTGCCGATGATGGCCGGACAATCTACGGGAAGATAGCCGCGTCCGCTCCTGTTCAGCTGTTCGGCGGCTCTCGCGCCCAAGGCTACTCGATTCCGTGCGCCACCATGGATGCGTGTCTCTATGCAATCGGATATGCGGCATGGCATCGTCATCAAAAGCCAAGCTTGCCAGTGCAGTTTGGCCGTATCGAATTCGGTCGGCTTCCGGATCCAGGCGAGCCGTGCGTTGTTCGAATTCAGGAAAAGCAAACTCTGGCCTCTGGTGCAATATTGGATTTTCAATTGTATGGCAATAACGGAGATCGACTACTAACCGTGTGCAATTATCAGATCGGATGGCTGAAAGGCAGCTAATTCGGCGGCTTGAATCCAGCAGGTGTCGTGCGTCACACAAGACGCTATTTCAGTTTTCAAACGATGTACCAATCTTCCGTCGCATTTGAAGCCCCACTGCCGCCGCGAATGTTCTTCGCGCCAGATGCTCACGCGCTGGAGAATCAGTGCGTGTTCGAAACAACCTGGCAACTGATCGGGCTGGCTTCATCGATCAGCAAACCCGGACAATATCTATCCACGGAAGTGGGCAGCATCCCGATCGTGGTTCGCAATTTTGACGGCGAACTGGTTGCCCTGCGCAACGTGTGTGCTCATCGTCACTGCTCACTGGTTTCGGCACGTCAGGGAAAAAGCGAAAAACTCAAATGTCCGTTTCACGGATGGGAGTTTGGCGCTGATGGCCGAACAAGAAAAATCCCAGCCGCGAAGAACTTCCCGGACTTTGACCGCGAACGCTACAGGATTACGTCTTTTCCCATCGAGCGCTGCGGTGATCTGTTATTTGTTCGCACATCGAAAGATGGGCCTTCGTTGCCGGAATGGCTCGGTGAGCTGTTCGTGAAGATCGAGGCATGGACGACACTCCCGGACTGGAAACCCACCGTGAGTCGCTCGCTGCCAATGCCAGCCAATTGGAAAATCCCAGTCGAAGTGTCGCTGGAAAGTTATCACATTCCTGAAGTACATCCCCAGTCGTTTGGTGAAGATCCAGGTGAATCGAAAAGCGAACATGCGTTTGCAAAGTACTCGTCTTCGTTTTTTACATCTTTCAACACGCCGCGATTCATAGATAAGCTGCTGAAGGTCTACGAGAGCTTCATTATGAAGGTACTGGGAACACCGTTCAGTGCGAAGTACCAGCATCACCATATCTATCCAAACCTGCTGATTTCACACACGCCTTCTCTGACACTGGTGCAGATTGTTCGACCGCTCTCGGGAACAACCTGCGTGAGTGATGTGTGGCAGTACAGTCGCCAGTCCGCGCGATGGAATCCGGTCTCTAAGATGACTGCATGGCTTTGGGGACGATTTACGGGCTGGCTTTCGTATCAGATTCTGAAAGAAGACATCCGCATTTTTGCGCGAGTTCAGCGCGGTGAAAGAGCGGCAACGGATCGATCGATTCTGGGTCGCTGTGAAGAACGTTTGTATTCTTTTGAGAAATTCCTGCATGACCAGATCGAAAATCTGAAAGGCCAATGCAACTCAATGAACGATAGTGACAAATCAGCATCCTGCTCAGAGGGCACGGCAGTATGTTCTCAGACAAGTTGCGATGCGGAGGCAGCGAAGTGATCAATCTGAATGGAAAAGTGGCGGTGGTCACCGGAGCGTCGCGCGGGATCGGTCGCGCATGCGCCGAGACTCTGGCGTCGTGCGGAGCGACTGTCGTTGTGAATTTTCTCAATTCACCAGACGGCGCAAAAGAGGCCGTCAGTCAGATTGTCAGTCGCGGCGGCCGCGCTATCGCGGTACGGGCTGATGTTTCGGAACGCGACGACGTTCAGGCCATGATGGACGTGATCGGCGAACAATTTGGACGTCTTGATATCATCGTCAGCAACGCGGCGGCCGGAGGATTTCGTCCATTGACTCAGGTGACGCCAGCGGCTTTCGATTCCATCCTGCGAATGAATACCGCTCCCGTGCTGTGGTTGACACAAGCAGCCCTGCCCTTGTTCAAAAAATCGACGGATATTTCGCGTGTGATTGCAATCTCAAGCCACGGATCGATACGAGGCATCGCCAACTATGGGCTGATTGGTACATCGAAAGCAGCGCTCGAGAGCATGGTGCGGCATCTGGCATTTGAACTTGGCCGCTCAGGAGTAAATTTCAATGCGGTGATGCCAGGTATTGTTGAAACGAACGCGATCAAGACTTTGCCTGGATCAGCGGGAATGCTGGCATCGGTGCAGGAGCAGATTCTTGTCCGCGACCGTATGCTTCAACCAGCCGATGTCGCTGGGACTGTATTGTTTCTTGCCAGCCCGTTGAGTGATCTTATTCAGGGACAGGTGATTGTAGTTGATGGCGGCATCAGTATTAGAGTGTAACCCGGACGATGCTTCTCAGTTATCAATCACTCTTTGGTCAACGTACATGATTGCTTTAGTGTATAGCCTGTACTGAATCGCACCAGCCCCCATGAGACGTTTCTGGCAGGCACCGAGACAGTCGCAGTGACTGATGTCGTCGTGCTTGTGATAACAACTGCAGCTCCAGCCCCGATCCCCACCATATTCATTTGCCGCAATCCCTCAGCTTCAGCCTCCGCAGCTGTACCGCCTGGGACAATCATCTTGCGGGCAGCTTCATACGACGCGTTGCCTGCGGTTTGCCGGGCAAAATTTAAGGCTGTCAGTTCCAGCCCGCCAAGAAACAAGAGAAAGATCAGAGGAGCGACGACCGCAAACTCCACAATCGCAGTTCCCCTGCGGTGACCCTGCTTATGCGTTTGATTTCGATATCCATATTTTTTAGATTGCATAGGGAGTGCCACCGTAAACGATCCAGCGTTAACTTAGAACTCAAGTTTTCGTTAGTCAGTGAGTACGATCGGAAGTGACTTTGCGATGTCCCGAAAAGCCTGTTGCAATTGAGTAGCATTGCTGGTCGGATAGTATTGACCACCCGTCATGTTAGCGACCTGCGTCAATGTCGCCTGAGACGATGTCAACATACTGACGGTATGAATTGTGATTCCTGCAGTGGATGCATTCTGAGCAGCGAGCACTGGGTCGCGACCTGCGTTCCACTGCCCGTCTGTCAGCAAAATGATGATTTTCTGCGAGAGAGCCCGGCCATTGGTGCCGGTCAGAATCTGCACTGCTCGGTCCAATCCGGCAGAAAGATTAGTACCACCTCCAAGAGGACTGGCGGCTCGTGTGGTCAGGCAGTTCTCGACAGATGTACGATTATTCGCCCAACTGAAACTGGCTGGCGATGGCAGATTCAGGTCGGTATCTACAGTGTTGTAATTAGTGAATGGATGATACGGCAACGACATGGAGTTACTCCACGTAACAACGGCGGTTCGGGGCGGATACTGAAACTGCCCCGCTTCGTCAAGAAATATACGCACCGCGTTTTGCAGAACAGCCCATCGGCTAAGCGTTGGATGCGGCGGTGAGCAGTAGTTGCGGTAAAGGTTGCTTGGATAGTAGCTGGATGCATACAGACTTGGATTTGGCGATGCGTACGACCAGTCATCACCAGACATATCAAACATCATCGAACCGGATCGGTCCAGACACAAACAGATTTCGACTTCCTGCTGACCAGCGGTGGCTTGCTGAGATGTCTTGAAGTCTGGATGTCCCAGTGCTCCCCCGAAAAATGTCGGATAGGCTGAAGTCGCACCGCCGTTTCCAATTTTCGAATTCACTCGCACAGAGTTGTAAGGAGTCGTGTTCGCTGTAAATTTCCAGGTACCATCGGACTGTCCGGTGACTCGCCCAAGTGTTACATCATTCGGGTTGATCTGAAACGTACGTCCACCGACTTTGTTCAGATTTGCATAGGCGACAGCAGCTGCCTTGGCCGCATTTGGATCCTGTGTCCTCGCCAATGCCTCGGCACCCGCTTTTGCGGCAGCATCAGTCGCAGTGCGAAGTTCTGTGCGTACGAGCTGCATGTAAGCAAAATCGATGCTCATGGCCGCAGCAATCAGGAAGACAAGTAACATTGCAGCAATCAACACACTGGCTGCACCGCGACGTTTGTCACTTCTGCCGCCAATGATAAAAACGTTTTTCATCTCGTTCCCCTTATCTCCTGCAGTTGGTTTCACTTCGAATTTGCAATTCGGAAGAAGCATGGCAAGAACTCACAGTCGCACCATGACGACCGTAGAAGTCATTGTCTTTCCCACCATAAACCGCACTGGACCATAACTCAGATTCGAAGCGGTAGCGGATAGCGTGACGGTCACCTGGGTACCTCTGGGAGTAGCGGTGGTAACCGCTGGCGAAAAACTCAAGGTATATGCCGTGACTTTTCGGACCGCCAAAACATCATTGCAACGCGACCTTGCCAACGTCTCATTGCTGCCGGGTCGGGTAATTACTTTTGCTGCTTCGTAGGCCGCCATATTGAGCGATTGCCTGAGAAACACAGCGTTCGCCAGCTCTATTGATCCAAACACCAGAGTAATCAACAAAGGCAAAGCGACGGCCAATTCAGCCGCCGCGGTTCCGTAGCGACAATGGCGTTCAGTCCTCTGAGATTTTGGTCCAGGGAACGATTCTGAATGTTGGTTTCGAGTTTTCAAAAATAGAACCCGGCGGTCGAACGGACATACGATCAGACACTAAAATCATAGGTCACATAAGAAGCATTGAAGCCCAAAATCTCTGATTCGAAACTGCAATATAGACCATTTCCTGATGCCAGAGTCTTTGACATGGCTTTAACGATTTGTCCGAAGGAATCTACATGTTGCATACTCTCACCAAAATCACCGGGTCTTCTCAGGTCATGTTGTCTATTTGAAACAAGAACATTCATTGTGGACTGAAACGACGATGGACCACAAGCATCCTGGATCGCTGGCAAACGCAAAATGATCAAATTGATCTAAGACATACAGGTGCGACCTGAACACAAGATGTTAGGAGTTTATTCCCAGCCAAATTGGAGAAAGACGCTCGCAGGCTCGACTCCGCATTCCTCGCGTTTGATCAACTTTATTCCGAACAAGGGCTGAGAGCCCTTGACCCAAAGGAGCCTCCCGGCTCGTTGACATAAGCCGCTCTCGCTGTTCGCTTCCTGAATGTTGCGCGCACCGTGCGCACATGATTTGCAGTAAGACTCTAACAAAATCAGAATTGTCTCCAACGCAATATTGTGTTGCCCAACACCTTTGCATAGTTTGTCACACAGAATGTCTCACTGGAACGTAATTGCATGCGGCAATTGTGAGCGTTCTTGCCTGCCGGTCGCCGAGCTTCCGACGCAGGTTCGATACCTTACGATTGAAGGGCGTTTTGTGGTCGCTCATACTCAACTTCCGAGTAATTCCGAATCTCCTGATTCTGCAGCGCAGGCTGACGAGAACCAAATCGCGATGGAGCCACTTCCACTAACTCCGCTGGAACTGTATCTGCTGCAAAGTGCCACACCACAGGCACCGATGGTCATTCAGGTGGTTTTGCGTCTCACCGGTGAATGCCAGCCGGACCTGTACGTCAAGACACTGCAGCGTTCGATCGCACGTCACCCGTTGCTGAGCTGCAGAATCAAGATGGTTGACCGTCAGTGGTGCTGGGTTTCGGGATCGCCACAACCAATTGAAATCAGTCGCAGGGCTGGATCTGTTTTTGAATCGGAGACTGGCCCTCGAAGTAAATCGATCGACCTGACAACCTCCGCTGGACTGCATGTATCAATCGCTATCCTTGATGGTGGTGTAAAGGTTTATATGGACCTGCATCATGCAGTATCCGATGGCAATGGAATGCGGCAGATCGTCACGGACTGGTTTCATCTATACCACTGCGAAGTCACCGGCACGCCTTCAAAACTATCTGACATCGATCCAGGCCGCCTTGAACAACGGCACCTTTTTCCGCAGCCCAAGGCGACTGCGCCGATCAGTGCTAAACAGGCCATCATTAATTTCTGGTCTACGATTCGTGGCCGAACTTCACGGTGGGCAAGTTCGACGCGAAAGAACAGTCAATCCACGAACGATCCACACAGTCATTGTGTGGAGGTCATTCTTTCGGATGACCAGGGCGACCAACTCCGCGATCGACTGGCCGCGTGGCGAGTAAAGCTCAACGAGCTTGTTATGGTCAGCGCCATGAGCACGTTTGCTCGACTTGCTCCGCCGGGAGCAGCTAATCACCAAGTGACGGTTCTGAATCCCATCGACCTGCGATTGCCCTCTGATCGAGCTTTGCCGGCCACCAATCGTTTTGGGATTGCCTTTATGCGAAGGCAACGTCACGAATGTCTGAAACCAGCCTCTATCCTGCGGGGGTTACACGACGAAATGACCTGGGTTCGAGCCAACTATATTGGCGTAGATTTCATCAAAGGACTGGCCACGGCAGCAAAGATTCCGGGCGGCATTAATTTCTTCAGACGAATGGGGCTATTCATTCCCTCGATGCAATGGACGTGCCTGGGTGACGTTTCGCGTGGCGGCAAGCGTCTGGTTCCATGGGTCAACGGTATGCCCACGACCGGCGGATTGCAGCTGGCAACAGCTAGTGGCTTTGCTCCATTTTCTGAAGACGTTCCGGTGAGTCTTGCGACCTGCGAAGCAAGCAAGAAAATGACAGTGACCGTAAGGTCATCTCCGCGTTTCCTGACAATGGACCAAACCCAGCAGTTTGCGGCGATGCTCGTGGACGAACTCTGCAATTTTGAACTTCCAGATAAATCAATGCTTCCGCCTCAGGGCGAAAGAGCACCGGCAGATGGAGCAGCAGATGAACATGCATCTGGCTGAGCACATTGAAGTATTTCCGCAATGCAGGCTTTGGCTGGCGTATTTTAGTGGCGACTCAGATGAGTCAATCTCTGCAACGGCTCATGACATCGCGGAAGCAAAATTCAGTGCTCAGGATCTTCATCGATGGCAGCGATTTCGGCCGGCGGCAAAGAAGCGGCAGTTTCTGAACAGCCGGCTTGCGATGCGTGCCATACTGAAGAAGGAATTTGGCAAAGACGCCGATGACATACTCTTTAATTCCGATGCACTCGGTTGCCCTTCACTGCAATCAGGTCGCGCGGAACATATCGCGCACACCAGTCTTTCACACTCCGAAAACGTGGTTGCTGTTTTGATTTCAAACGGCGAGTTTCCCGTAGGCGTTGATATCGAAGTTTTCAATCCACTACGCACGGATGCCCTGCGATTCGTGGCCCTTCATCCGCATGAGCAAGTTTGGTGCGATTCACATGCCGGGCTCGAATCCGAAGCATTAACGACATTGTGGACTATCAAAGAATCCATATGGAAGTCGATTCGAGGCGAGTACGACTTTTCATTCTCCGACATTTCAATCCGATTTGAGTGCGGTAAACCAAGGCCTGCAATCATCAACTGCCCTTCGAACACATTTCAGTTCCGGTCGCAAGTCTTCGTGCAGCAACATGAACCAGTCGTCAATGGAGCGATACGTTTATCAACGGCCGACGTTACCCTTCTCGGCAGTGTAACGCAGCGAATGGCTACTTCCGCTGACGCTGATAGATCTCGGCAAGGATGTCTTCGACGGATTTGAGTTTCTTGCCCGACTCCATAATCGTCTCAATTCGATCTCGAGCGTCCTGTGGTGAATGACCGACACTGATAAGAGCTTCGTACGCTTCGGACATGAGGTCTGACGAACTGTCCGGTGCGTCCGGAATGCGGGCCGCGATCATGAGAGCAAACTTTGTCATTTTGCGTCGAAGTTTGGCCACAATTCGTTCGGCCATCGCAGGTCCGATGCCAGGCAGAGTACTGAGCGTCTTGACGTCCTTCTCTTCGATCGAAGTTGCGATTTCACGCACTGGCCGCACCATAGCTCGCAAGACTTTTTTTACACCCAGTCCATCCACAGAACAAACCTGATCGAAGAACTCCAGTTCCGCTTCATTCATGAAGCCAATCATGCGAGGTGTGAGGCGTCCCTGCGCAGGGTTACCTTCCAGATACTCGATCGTGCGCAAGCTGACTTCTGTGTTAACTTTTGCCTGAAGCTGTCGACGAACGATATCCGGCAGGAGCACCTCATAATCGAATCCGCCAATACGAATCGTTGCGCAGAATTCATTCAACCCAACAAGCAAACCGGAAATACGAGTAATCAAGCAACACCTCTGATGTCAGACTGAGTTTCTGCGAAAACGTTACGCAGCAAAACGCACGGAATGATACAAACACAATGCGACAGCGGAAGCATCGGCCACGTCATTCGGCTCTGGCAGCTTCGAAAGTCGCAAAGCTGACTGAACGGCAAGCTGCATTTGATCCTTTGGCGCTTTTCCACTTCCGGTCAGCAAACGTTTTATTTCGGCCGGAGTGTAGTGAATCACCGGAATGCCGGTCTCGGCAATCATCATTAAGATGGCTCCGCGAGCATGTGCCAGCAGCAATGAAGACTTGACATTAAGTGCGTTTGAAAACACCTGTTCGATCGCCACAATTTCCGGCTTCAGCTCAGTCAGAACTTCGCGTATACCGCAACCGATCTCATGTACGCGCTGATGCAGAGACAACGTTTTCGTCGACTGAATCACGCCGCCTTCCCGCAGAAACGGTCCGCGCGATGTCCGCTCGATGAGCGCGTAACCGGTGCGATTAAGCCCCGGATCAATACCAAGATATCGAGTCTGCTTCTGGACGAGATTCTGATTGCGTACGGTAAATTCCATGTTCACCTCCGTGTGAAGCCTGCAGCGCTCAGCGAGTCAAACTGAAACACCAATTCGATACGCGCTGGAATCTGCCATTTTCACTTACTCATCAGGACGACGACATCGGCAGAGATTGATTCACCTCGACCGACTGGACCAACTTTTTCGCCGGACTTTGCTTTGACATTCACAACTTCAGACGACACATTCAAAAGTTCTGCAAGACGTGCGCGAATTCGGGGTTTCCATAACGCCATACGTGGACGTTCCGCGTGAATGGTACAGTCCAGGTTGATGATTCTCCAACCACGATTCAACACACTCTGCAGCACAGTATCTAGTAACCTGGCAGAATCGGCATTTTTCCATTCGTCATTGGTGTTTGGAAACCATTCGCCAATATCCCCCTGCCCTGTCGCTCCCAGCAATGCATCAATGATTGCGTGCAAAAGTACGTCGGCGTCGCTGTGACCATCAAGACCGAAAGCTGCGTCCAGGATATGCACGCCACCGAGAATGAGCGGACGTCCGACAATTGTACGGTGAGTATCATGCCCTTCACCGACGCGCAAACTTATCGCACCACCGTTATCGTCCATCATCATTTGTCTCTGTCTTGATACAGCATCGACGTCTGGTCGGCAGACATTGCCGAAGTTTGTTGGCCATCAGTTATCGAATGTTCTCCGATTCCTCCCAAATTGCCAGCAAGCCCATGTCTTTCCGTGTCTGCCGTTGACTCAAAAACTGCCGGTGACATACCGTTCAGCGATTCCCGATGCCCGGAGATTAATACATTCTGGCCAGTTTCACGATTCGAATCTGACAACTTTGTCCCTCTACAAAGATATCTCGATGTCACGAGCACCAGCTTTTGCTGCGGCAACGCTTATGTTGTTGCTGCCGGGCTGCGCGCTGTTTCATTCGAAGGGCGATACGGCGGATGACCGAGGAACCGCGAGAGAGCTCTTCGCCAAAACTGATGATGAACATAATGGGCCCGTACTCAACACTGCCAGGCTTGAAGCCAGTATCGTAGTTCGCCCGGCCAATGATGAACGTGTTCGCAAACATGTCTGGATGGAATTGGACGAAAGCGGTCTGATGGCCCCCGAGCGTCGCCAGAGTCTTAATCAAAATGGCTTTCGCGTCGCTGTTTCCAGTGGAACCGCCCCGTGGGCGCTGCAGAACCTCGCACGAGAAGCCTACGCAGCAACGCAATCAACTGAAGGTCAGGCATCACTCAGCACCAGCCTGTCTAATCAAGTTGGTCCGATGGGACCGTCTTTCAACGTAATGCAGCACGGCAAGAGCCTGATTGAAGTTCAAAGCCAGCTTGATACATCACTGCTTCCATTGAAAGAACTTCCGGAACTCGCGGCCGTTCGCGACCAATCCGGTTTGCGTTGTGTGATGGAAGTTTCGGTGAAAGAACTCACAGATGATATGGTCCTGCTAAGTGTATTGCCTCAAATACATCACGGAGCCAATACCACTCGATTTAGCGTAAGTGGTGCATCAGAACAGCTTCCCGTTCGGCAGAACATTGTCCCACTGTACGATCAGCAGTTCACTGTTCGTTTACATACGGGCGACATTGTTGTCATCGGACAGCAAAGGTCTGAGGATTGGAATTCCGGGCGGCTGTTCTTTGAGCCTCTATCCGGTAGCGCGGCCACAGAGCGACTGCTCATGATCCGTTTGGCAGGCATCGACCAAATGAAAGGTCAGAGTGATTCATCATTCCGACTTGGCGCATATGACAAGTAGCGAAAACAGCAATCAGGAAAATGAGGCGATTCGCCAGACCTCAGCATCTAAAACAGCATTGTTGCATTTGGTGCTGTATCAGCCTGAGATTCCTCAGAACACAGGCAACATCGGACGCACGTGCGTGGCAATCGGCGCGAAGTTATGGCTGATTCGTCCACTCGGATTTCGTGTGGACGACAGATCTTTGAAGCGTGCGGGCATGGACTATTGGGAGCATCTTGATTGGGAAGTTGCCGACAGTTGGGAAGACGTACGAAAACGTCTTCCGGATTCACAGGTCTGGCATCTCACAAAAACGGCAACTCGATTGGTTTGGGACGCTACTTTTCGAATCGGAGATATCCTGCTCTTCGGCAGTGAGTCGCGGGGACTACCCGCTTCCATTCTCAGCCAGAATCCAGCCAGCAATCTCAAGTTGCCGATGAGCGACCTGGTTCGCAGTTTGAATCTCGCCAGCACGGCAAACACTGTCGCTTATGAAGCGGTACGACAATTCGGTGGTATTTGATTGCGATTGCATAACAGGCGACACACCAGAACCGCTTGCAAACGTACGACCGTTATGTTCGGCAGACACTCCGCAATGGCAAGAATAGTTGTTTCGGACCGGCATCAAGTGAAAATCGCCGAAACCTCGTGATGCAACTGACTCAAGCGTTCGCGACTGCCGAAAAAAACTAACGGACGGTCTGCGAATTCGCTGGGAAGCACTGTGCTGACTGTTCCTTTGGCTGGGAGGCCAAAGTTCGGACGGAGTCACCACAAACAAGGACGCGATTATGTCCCTCAAGCGTTTCGCTGCAGCTATTGCAGGCTCTTTTGCCACATTGGCACTTTCCACACAGCCACTGCAAGCTCAAGATCACTCCCTGTATTCAGAAACAGCTCCCGCAACCATCTTCAGCGGTGGGGCTCAATATCTGGTCATGAGCCGCGACACAAAACTGTCGTCACCAACAAATGTGTTGAACGGCCCGGATGCGGCACTCACAGGATTTGGAAACATCGACTTTCATTACCAATCCGGTGTCCGTGCTTTCCTTGCGGCGGAAACGGACGGACTCAGAATGGAAGGCATTTACTCCAACTTTGGTAATTGGCACGACCAGAACCGGGGCAGCTTGACTCAGGGACTTGCTTTCGACGACGGCACAATTGGCCCATGGGCGGGAGCGAACTCACTCAGTCAGTCAACGTACTTTTCTCCGCTTGCCTTTGCATCGACGCCTGTGCTCGGTGGAGAAGCCGATGAGTTCGAGGGATTGGGTCCAAATGCTGGATTTCCAGCAGACGCATTTCCCACGTACCAGACATGGTACAACAGTCAAATGCAGGCCTTCGAAATCAATGTACTCACGGCAGACAAGACATCGCTATTTCAATATGGTCTTGGCTATAGCAATCTGCAGCTAACAGAAACGGCTGGCGTCCAAATTACGGGTACATTTCGAGCAGCAGACGTCGGAGGGCCAAACAACGGACTCTCCCACGCAAATCTAACGGGCGCTGGCGGACTCACATTCGCTGGCGGAACCCCCAATGGTTTCCAGGACGAGGTCGGAAATGCATCGGGATTCGCGGACACATTAACCCTGTTCCGGCAGGCAGAAACCCGCAATACGCTGAACGGCATCCAGGCCATCTTCCAGCAGGAAGTTATGTACTATCGTGGCATCGTTGTGAACGGCATCGTTAAGACCGGCATCTATCACAACGACGCAAGCGGAGCAATTCTCGAACGCTATACCGGCGTCGACCCAAGCCCCGGCGGTGCGACGTCGCGTTATGGCCGGACGTTTTCAGACTCGGAGAGTGCTGTCGCGTTCGTCGGCACCTTGGGACTTCAGTCGAATGTCCCGCTGAGCGATCACTGGAGTTTGATTGGTGGGTACGAAGCAACCTTCATTCACGGCGTTGCTCTGGCCCCTGACCAGGATCTGGGAAATGACGGAACCACATACAGCATTAACACAAACGGTGACGTAATTGTTCACGGTGCCAACGCAGGCCTGCAGTTCGCCTACTAAAGCCTCTACCATCGCCATGTGACCGTTCTGACATGCAAGGGCACAAAATTGTCGTCTCCTGATTCGCGAAACAGAATTTCACGAGTCAATGCGAAGAGGTCCACGGCCTTCATATAGACCTGATAAATCGGGTACAAAGGCAGGACGACAGACAGCAACAAGTCATGCTTCCAGCGGTCTGAATAGAACAACAACACAAGCATCTGCAGGAACTCAAGACACAACCCGCAGCAATACAGCATGCCAAGAAGCTTCAGACTGCTTTCCGGGTAAACGGTGAACATCCAGATACCGTAGAACCAGAACATGAAGACGCAGATGATGTTAAAGATCCAGCGTTCCAGCAGCAGAAAGAAGTTGGACCATTCGAAATGCTTGTTCCACGGATATGCCATATCACCGTGTTTCCGGCATTCGAACGTAATCACCGTGCGGTCCCACCGACAGCGCTGCCAGAACAGTCGCACCCAGGATGTTGGCACGTTTGTAAAACAATTGGCGTACGGTGCCATATCAATTTTGTACCCTGCCTTCCGAATTCGCAGTACCAGGTCACCGTCTTCGCCGGGGCCGACGTCCCAGCCACCGAGTTGTCGCAACACGCTGGTCCGAAACGCTCCAAACGCTCCTGAAACGATTCCCAGAACAACTATCCGGCCACGTGTCATGCGACTGATGAAAATTGTCTGACGGTATTCATAGGCCTGAAGCAAAGCAGCAAAGCTTGCAAAAGGGTTCCATGCCAGCACTGTTGCTGACACAGCAGCCACCTGTGGATCCTGCAATGGTTGCAGCAATTCAAACATCGTGTTGTTACTCAGTTTAGAATCAGCGTCCAGCGTGATGACGATCTCGGCTGTTGCATAGTGCAGGCCCATATTCAAGGCGGAAGATTTACCCCCTCGGCGATCGCGGCGAATGACAAGAATCTGATCTCGCCCGTCGGCAAACGCCTGAGCCGCCTCAGTCATTCCGTCTGTGGAACCGTCATCAACGACGATCATCTGCAGACGAGGATATCGGCTCCAGACGGATTCCATTGTGCTGGCAATGGTGTCAGCCTCATTGTGTCCGGCGATGATCACTGTGACGGATGGACAATACTTGTAGCCCGATGCTTCCGGCCCCGGCATTCTCTGCGTCCAAAACCCCTTCAACAGATCCCAAAACGCCATCAAGACTGCGCTGTACACATAGCGAGGTGCATCGACACACAACAGTATCCCCAGCGCAAAAACGATTTCATCTGTACGAAGGCTTCGCACCCAGTTCGCCCATTCGACTATCATCGCAATGCACTTTCTACGCCGAGTTCATTGGTAAACGAGCGATTACGCCCTTCGCGTTTTGAGAAATACAGGCACTCATCAGCGTTTTCGATGATTTGCTCGGGCCGTTCAATTTTATTCAGATCATGAACGACACAGGCTCCAATGGAGACGGTCGGCACTGGCCGAGGAAGCGAAGTGTTGTTTTGCAGTTTCTGCATCGCACCACGCAGTCTTTGAATCGTGCCTTGAATTTCCCCCGGACGACATCCGCAGCACAATACCGCAAACTCATCGCCACCGAATCGCGAAACCATGTCGTATGAGCGAAGCGCACCCCGCAGAGTCTGGCCAATAACATGCAAGACTGTATCCCCGGTGGCATGACAAAATTGATCATTGATTTCTTTAAACAAATCGACATCGACCAGAATCACTCCGACGGAGTGATGATCCCGACGCGCTCGCAGACATTCCGCTCGAAGATGAGCATCGAAGACTGATCGCGTCGGTAACTCAGTGACATGATCTTTCTGTGACTGCGACACCATTTTTTCGATTGATCGCCAACTCACAAGAACATCTTCCGGAGTGACAAGTGCCATGAGCCTGTCATCCTGCGAAACAACAGTACACTGCAACAGATCCGGGACTGATGACGAAGAAACGCTTTCGGCTGTGACAGCATCAAAGCAGAAACGCCCATTGATCGCAGTTTCGACCGGCATATTCATCCATCGCTTTCGTTCAGCAAAGCTAGGACTTCCAATCCGGCGGCGGATGTCATTCGTTCCGACAATTCCGATCGGATTCCCGTGCCCGTCGTCTACGATCAGATAGGCATGCGAACTCTTATTGTCGCGGTTTGCAACATCTCGCATCAATTCATGCGCATCGACAATACAATCAGCCTTCGTCGGCGAAGCTGGTGGAAAGCCGGACGGCACGGCCGAAGGAACGATATTTACATGTTGAAAGTACATAACGACAGTTCTGCTTAGATAGAGACTCAGATAGTCAGGCGTGATTTGCGTCAGACGGTGGCAATTCGTAAAGACTCGTTCTTCCGAAGTCCGACTGCAGCAGGCGCTGATCCAGAATTCGATCGACCAGACGGCAGCTCCTACGTTGCGGCAGCTTCACCAACAGCGCGCCGCACAATGGGTCTCACAGCATGGTCTCATTCGGTGATTTCGTGAACGCGATGCACATGATATGCAGTCAACACCAGCGTGACAGCCTCATGAGCCGGAAACCGATGCTGGCAGCTCAGGCAGTGGCCAATCAATTCAGGCTGACTGAAGCGTTCACCGCAGTCAGCACAGGCGTGGCCTGGGCTGTGCGACAAATAGCAAAATTGGGTTTTTCTCTCTTGCCAAAAGTTGACGATTTCTGTTCCATTTCGGTGATTGGATCGGGATTACTTTTCAGGAGCAATGGAATGCGCACCACCACGTCAGTGTCGTCAGAATAT
>JANOZG010000243.1:0-4621 GCA_031429275.1 Planctomycetota bacterium | reverse complement strand
GAGCGGAGAATGTCAGTGGCTTAGTTTTCTGCAATTCACTCAAGGTATATCCGGAGGGGGCGGATTCACCATTCGTTGGGGAGTTTTTTGTTTTAGATCATGGTTACAAAATCGTTCGACCAGCGTTTTTTGCGGTTCAGGGCGAAAGCGCCAGGATGGCTGCGACGGCGCAACTCGCAAAGATGTGGGCTGCAGAAGTTCGGCTTTTCGGCATAAAGTGCCTGCAGGGTGTTCGGACTCGCAGTGTTTGCCGGGGATTCGTTATGCTTCCGCTCCGTTGATCATCCCGGCAGGATCGGCGATTTTTGCCGACGTTTTTGGCGGGAACTCAGGGGAATGTGTTGGCTAGGCAGGCTTTGGTCGTCTCAACGGGGGATTCGTGCGTAAACTCCGCGCTCAGTGGGTGTTTTTCTCAATTGGTTGTGACGGTTATTCCGAACGAATGATGCGTAGGGTTCTGTCCTTTGGCAGGGAAGATTGCGCCATGGCAGTTTTCGCCGGACGACGTGGACCTGCGAAGTGATCGGTGTTTGCGGCCTTTGTGGTTGTCAGAGTTTTTTTGATGAGTCGCGATTGACCTGGATCGAGGTCAGTCTATTTCCTTAGGTAATACTCACATGCTTTTGAATACTTGGCTTTCTGCAGCTCGACTTCATTTCAGCCAGCGATCCGCAACTCGCCGATTCGGTCGCGGACCTGCACGGCCTTCTCTGTGTTCTGAATCGCTGGAGGCTCGAACACTTCTGACAGCGCTGGTCATCAATCCTGACAACCAGGCGTTGTACCAGAATTCGACCGGCGGCATCGTCATCGATAACACGGCGCTGGGGTCTCACGATTCGCTTGTCGTGGAAGGCTTTCAGATATCAGCGTCATCGGGCAATGCTCTGACGATCAATCTTTCGGGCAAGACGCTGAACAGTATTGCGATCGAATCGATCAATGTGTCGCAGTATGACTCGTTCGGCATGAATATCAGCTTGACGAACGTCACAGGATTGCACACCTTTGCGATCGAAAATGTCGTCGTTTCCGGTGGTATCCTGAATCTCGCGTCGGTCGGCAAGACTCGTGGCCTTTATGTGAGCATGAATAATACTGACACAGATGCTTTCACGATCGACGATTCCACCATTCCCGGCGTTCAAATTGACGCAACGAATGGTGGTGATATCGGTCAGGGCGTGATCACTCAGTCTCGGATCGCTGCAAGGTCGAACATCGAAGGGATCTTGTTGAATGTCAATCAGGGGACTGCGGACAATTTCAGAATCATCGACAACCTGGAAATCACATCACCAAACAAGGAATTCATCACTGTCAGATCGAACAATGCGCCCATCGATAATCTGACGATTGCGAATAACAGCATTGGAAATGTGACAGCAGGGGCAGGGTTGTTGTTCCGTGCTGATGGCGACACTTTCGTGCAGCCACTGATTCTGACGAACAACTCGACTCGCAATGAGCAAATTCAAACGTTCGTTGTGGATCTGACCGGTATTGGCATGGTGTTCGACGAAGGTTCGAGTGGAAAGCCCTTTACCATTGTTGGCTCAACCGGAACGCCGGGGTTTGTCAGCAGTGTCGTGAGTGCAAATAGAAGAACATTGACGCTGACGTTTAATGATTTTAATCCTGGTGAACAGATTCAGTTCGTGATTGATATCGACCGCAGGATTGGCGTGGACGCGGCGATCTTCGGTGACGATTTGATTGGTGCTGACATCTCAGCAGTCCTGACGGGTAATCGAGTTGTTGCAGGACAGATGATTGGCGATCCTGACAAAGTCACAGCGTCGCAGTTTGCGGTTGGCCCGGGCGTGGCCGGCAATACTCAGGGGATTCTGCTCGATCTGACAAATTCGCCCGCCAGCAATGTGAGCATCGTAAATAATACGATCACCGGGGCACCGGCGAATGCCATTCTGTTTGATGCTAAGGGCCGCAGCGACACCACGGGTGTTGTCCAGGGAAACACGATGTCGTTTTCCGGATCTGACGGGCTTCAGTTCAAAATGTGGGACAGCAATTTCGCAGGTGCTGTGCTGGATAATCGGATTGAAAACAACGGCGGGCATGGCATTTCCGTTCTGCCACATGTGACGCGCAGTGGTCGAGTTCAGCAGGTTGTGGACGCAAGTGAGGTTGTCGTGACATCAGCGAATCACGGTCTGCAGACTGGTGATCGAGTCATGCTGCAAGGACTGGTCAATGATAACCCGGCCGTCAATCATCCGGCGAACGGTTTGCAAACGGTGACGGTCATAGACAATAACAGATTCAGACTGAATGGTGTTAATGGTATGGCTGCCGGTGTGTCGTACAGCAGCGGCGTGAGCGGCACCTGGTATGTGCCTGAGTTTCAGCCGGACGGCTCCAGCCGCGGGCTGGTGACCGTGGACATGCAGAACACGATTCCGCAAGGAACCATCCGTGCAGCAACGAATGCAGGTCCAATCGTGATTACCTCTCCCAATCACGGCTTGACCGCCGGACAGCGAATTCGTGTCAACAATGTCAATGGAAATACCGCCGCAAACGGCCTGCAAAAAGTCACGATCATTGATGCAGACACATTCAGTCTGGACGGCACGACTGGCAACGGAGCTTACAACACAACTTCAGGTTTTGGTTCCTGGACCGCCAACGTCATCACCGGTGCCAGCAACACGACAAATATGGTGATCACGTCACCTCGCCACGGGTTGCAGACTGGCGACGAAATTCGGATCACAGGTGTGCTCGGGAATTCCGCGGCAAACGGCACGTTTAAGGTTTCAGTGCTGAGTGCCGACACGTTCAGCTTGATTGGAACAACAGGGAACGGTACGTACCAGGGCGGCGGACACTGGGCGGCATTAAATCAGCAGACATTCTCCGGTGACGCGTTGCCTCAGCGCATTGGTGGCAACCGGATCGAAGCCAACAGGAAGGCGGGCATCTTCGTTGACGTCGCGACAGGCACTGTTTTCAACGGTGATATCGTCAACAACGTCTTCACTGCCAATGATCAGACGGGCATCAATATCAAGTCGCACAGCTTTGGACTGGGCACCGATCTGCCGTTGGATCCAGCTGACCCTCAGGCCTTGCCTGGACTGCAGGATGTCGGATTCAATGTAAACATCGGTGTCAGTGCCGACGGTGACGGCAATACATTTCGACAAAACACCCGCGCGGGCATTCTTCTGGAAGCTCTGGACTACGGTACGGGATCGTTCGAGATTCGAAACAACATCATCGACAACACTCGGAACGATGCAGATCTTGTGACGGCTGGCGACGGGATCATAGTGCGGTTGGCAAAAGACCTGTCTTCAACAGAAGCCGTTTCATTATTTTCAAAATCAGTCATTGACGGTAACAGTATTGGAGTGGACGCGGGTGGCAATGAAGGCAACGGCCTGAATTTCATCATGGGGGACCGAACCCGGATTCAGGATCTGCAGCTGACAAACACAGTGTTTCTGAACAACGGCCAGGACGGATTTCACTTTGTTCGAACTGAAGACGCCGACCTGAACTCAGTTGTCATCGAAAAGAACCGCAGCACGAACAACGGCGGCGACGGATTCGACATTTTTGCCCAGAACACGACCAAGGATGAGCTGGATTTCTTTATCAATGAAAACGTCATTGATCAGAATGCCCAGTATGGCGTCCGTGTTCGACTTGAGGCGGATGCCCGCATCAAAGTTGAGTTTGATCGCAACTCAGTCACAGCAAACGGCCATACTCCCGGCGGACAGGGTTTTCACCCAAATGATGGTGTGGCAGGATCAACGAATGCCGCAGGCGGTATTGGAATCCTGGCGTTCGAAGAGATCAATGTCGTATGGAATATGACTGAGTCTCACATCGATAACAATATTGGAGATGGTTTCAGTATCGATGCATTTTTATATCAAGACATTCTCACCACACATTTGACCACTACAAATTCGACCTTCAACAATAACACGCTCACCGGATTTCGAAATCAAGGTACGTCGTACGGCTCGCTTGCTTTCACTGGAAGCCAGTTTAACGGCAACCTGGAAGACGGCGTCCGAATGGTGTCCATTGATGACAAGAATGAAACATTCTTTCGCCAGCGTGTCGCCGGTCGCGATTTTTCTGTTACCGGGCTGGCAAACGAGTTCATGGGAAATGTTCAGAGCGGAGTCCAGTTGGGGCAAGGCGTTTCTGCCAGCTTTGGTGACGGGACAGTTGAGAACGCAAACTACTTCAGCAACAACGGTGAAGATGGGCTGAAGCTGACTCAGCACAATAGCCCGACAATGGATCTGCTGAATCTGAGGCGTATCATTCAGACGAATCGAAATTTCTTCCAGGCAAACGGCAGCAATGGAATTGATATCGGCCACCAAGCCTCCCAGGAAAACAATCCCGCCAGAGGCTGGGGCAACGTCGAACATGGCGACGAGGTTGTTTCAGATATTCATGTGCGAATTAACAACGCTGTGATCACTGGAAATGTGAGTGATGGAATCGAGTATCTGGCGGATGATACTCTTCGCATTCCTCGTCTGATCGGAAGCAAGCAGGATGTGGCATTTCTGGCGAATTCTTCAATGGATGTTTCAAATTCGCGCATCGCCAACAACGGCGGACGCGG
>JANOZG010000242.1:0-2429 GCA_031429275.1 Planctomycetota bacterium | reverse complement strand
GCCTTGCTTCGCACAAACTGCAAGGCTCGCGCGGCATCGTGCATGCAGCCTTTGACTGGCGGTTCAACTTTGTCGGCTATGGCTTCTTCAATGAAACGAAATTCAAAGATCTGCTTACGACCTAAAGCATTTCCGAAAAGTCTCAATCGTCTGGCGAGCCGTCGTCAATGCGTCAGGTATTGGAAACGCTTCAGCCGAAGCATAGCCACCGAAGTCAATAGAGGACAAAGCGGAGGCTATTGGTGCGAAATCCATGTGACCGCGACCAGCGGCCTGCCGATTCGAATCCACAAAGTGAACATGTCCAATGAAATCACCGGCATTACTCAATGCTTCAGCGATATTGGCCTCCTCAATATTCATATGAAACAAGTCTGCCAACAATTTGACGGATTTCGTCGCCAGCGGTTTCAATAATTCCACTCCCTGCGCCATCGTATTCGCGATGTTGGTTTCGTAGCGATTCAATGGCTCATAAATCAGTGTTGTGCCGAGTGATTCCGCGTGTTCGCCAAGTCGCTGCAATGCATCTCGCAGGTAGCCTGTCGCAGTCCGCTGATCGACGAAGTCATCCCATTTCCCCTGCATCGAACCGATGATCGCGGGAGCACCGAATTCAGCACCGGCACTCATGATGTCGCGAATGAACAGTTCGGCCTGTTGACGACGAGCAGCATCCGCATCGCACAATTGCAACTTATGCACCACCATCCCCGCACCAGTGCCCACGGCTGCAAGTTTGAGATTGTGTTGTCTAAGCAAGTCACCCACCGGAAGTGCTCGAATGGCATCAGCCGACGGCGCGAATAATTCGACGGCATCAAATCCCAGTTCTGACGCGATACGACAGGCATCGGGAACGCTGTCGTGAAATACAAACGGGCCCTTGCGAGCTTGTTCGACAATGCTGACGGTGATGGCGGATTTGATCATGATGTGGGCTTTGCACGAATTGAAAAATGTTGACGAGCAGCACGGCACGATGGCGGGATGTTTCTTCAGTGCTATTATCGGTCATTTGCCCCTTTTCGCGCAATCAATCGAATATCAACACTGGCACTATGGGCCGTCAGGCCTTCTTTTTGGGCCATCAGCCGCACTTGATCGGCGTCCGCCTGTAACGCACCAGCATCGTAGTGAATTACTGAGCTGCGTTTCAGGAAGTCTGTAGCTGCAAGACCATTGGCAAACCGTGCAGTTCCGCCCGTTGGCAATACATGGGACGGGCCGGCAATATAGTCGCCCAGGGCAACCGGTGTGTAATGCCCCAGAAAGATGGCCCCCGCATTTTGGATCTGACTCAACATGCCCTCCGGGTCGTCCATCGAAATGTGCAGATGCTCGGGAGCCAACATGTCCGTCAATGCCGCCGCTTCCGTTTCACTGCGAGCAAGAATCATTGCTCCATAGTCTATCAACGACTGTCGTGCTAAATCGCCGCGCGGCAATTCAGCCAGCTGCTTTTCCAGAGCCTGCTGCACGGCTGCAATCAACGGTTCATGCCAAGTAATGAGAACTCCGGAACCGGGACTGTGCTCTGCCTGCGAAATCAGATCGGCGGCGACAAATCCTGGTTTTGCAGTCTGATCGGCCAGTACGATCACTTCGCTGGGACCGGCAATGCTGTCGATATCCACATCGCCAAATACATGCTGTTTCGCAAGCGCCACAAACAGATTGCCTGGTCCTACAATCTTGTCAACGCGTGGGATACCTTCCACACCATACGCAAGAGCGGCTACAGCCTGCGCGCCGCCGACTCGGTAGACTTCTGTCACACCGATTTCGTGACAGGTCGCCAACATGTCAATGTTGTATCCGCCGAAGTCTGTTGGCGGAACCACGATAGCGATTTCACGAACGCCAGCCGTCATGGCAGGCACTGCCGTCATCAATACGGTGGAAGGATACGCAGCAGCACCGCCGGGAACGCAAATTCCGACACGCTTCATCGGCAAGTGCCGCTGCCGCAACTCGACCGTGCCTTTGCCAACAGATCTGACGACTCGCGCATCGTGCGGCAAAACGGCCTTCTGGAATTCGGCGATGTTGTCACGAATCTGACGAATCGTAGCGAGAAATTCGGGGGACGCTTTGGCTGCTGCGGCAGCAAGTTCCTGCGGCGTGACGCGAATTGTCTGCGGCGTAAGGTCGCGGCGGTCGAGTTTTGATGTGTAGTGGAGAACCGCGTCCAGACCGCGTGAACGTACATCTTCACAAATCCGACGAACGACTTCGCGTGGGCTCAGTGGTTCGCCGAACAGCTCAATGGTTCTCTGGCGTCCCGCTTCCGAAACGACATTGCCGCGCGGGCTCAGCTTATCGCGGAGCTGCCGGAAGAGTTCTTTTGCGTCGCCCTCACGGCAGTCGATGGTGGTGATTGGGAGAATTGCGGACATGTCAGCGAATCTATTGATGGCGTTGTGGTA
>JANOZG010000241.1:0-1720 GCA_031429275.1 Planctomycetota bacterium | reverse complement strand
AGTCGCTTACAGTTGCCGGGATCTCGCCGCTGGATTCAGACGCGAGCATCACGATGGATTTACAACGTTCCGCATCTTGAACGTGCTTGATCAACAACGCCTGAATCGCACCATTGGCGCGGGCTCGTAGAACCTGCAGTCTGTCCCCGGCAGCAAATAGGATTCGATCCCCAATTGGTTGATCCGAGAATTCTAAAGTCGCTGCTTCGAATGGTGTCTGAATGGGTGGTAATACAAAGACCGACCAGTGTTTACCCTGGCCGTAACATTCCGTGATCGGTGGTTCTGCCAGGAGATCTTCGTCTTTTATTGCTGCAGACGCATCCCATTTTGCTTCATCAGCAACATTCAGCAACCACTTGGTGATTGCATCTTCATGAACCGGCTGATCGCTTGAATCCAGATGAAATTCCAGCAACGATCGTCCAAACAACTCCGCCGCTCGACAGACGAACCGATGTGATGCGGTGTTGGTTACGGCGCACAATAGATCCAGTGTCGGATCAGTTCGAAGCACGGTTGTCCGGAGCAGGTCGAACCACCATGATTCTTCGTCCAGTCGCTGCTTTAATCGGGACGAAACGATTGAGACTCGCCGTTGTGCCGGAATGCCTTGCGGCCAGAAAAAGATGCGAAATCCCACCCAGTGAACTGAACATTCTGCGGACAGCGATGGCAATCCAAGTGTCAGCACGGGACCAGTGCAGCCCTGCGAGAATTGAACGCCGCTCCGAAAATCGCGATCAAATAGCATCCACCGCCATGGCTTCAAATTCGGTTCGTCAACGAGGCTGGCCTGAAGCCGCAGCAGAATCTCTCGGCCAGCGTTGACGATTTCAGAGGATGGCGTGTTGTTTGACACATCCGGCAATTTGTTCACTCCGACGATTCAGGTTTTTCTCGTTCGCTGCGGCCTCCGGCTTTGAGTTTCTTTTCGTCGCCATGCAGCATTCGAGTGATATTTGAACGGTGCTTCCAGATGATCAAGGCTGGAACGAGAGTCGAAAAAAGTGTCATGGGAAGTTGTTCGAATTCAAATACCTTTGCCCCCATTTTATACATTTGAGCGACAGTGAAAGATACGACGGAAATAATCGAAGCCAGCCCTACGATGCGTGACGCAGCAAAGATGATCAGAAAAACGACCAGTGCGACACATGACGCAATCGGAGCAATTACAATAATCACACCCAGAGACGTTGCGACACCTTTGCCGCCTCGAAGTTTCAACCACACGGGATACATGTGGCCGACGATGCAGCAGATGCCTGCCAGAATTGTTCCCAGGTGCATCAATTCGACGCTGCCTGAATCTCCCAGATACAATCGCGTTGCCAAGGTCGGCAAGAGGCCTTTCAAGGCATCCAGAAACAGAACCAGAAAGCCCCATTTCCATCCAAGAACTCGAGCAACATTGGTCGCTCCGATATTGCCGCTGCCATGATTTCGGATATCGTCTTTCAGGACCAGACGTCCGATGAGATACCCAAAAGGAATGCCTCCCACAAGAACTGCGATCAAGCAAAATCCAGCAATCACTAAACCCATCTGCAGCCTGCTTACGTTGACAACGTACGATTCACGAAGTTCGGGAGTATAGTGAACCTCCGGCTTTTCACTATCCTATATTTGCGGCAACAATCGTCCTTGGATAAGGGAATTCTGGCGATTTCCACTACGCATTCAGACGATTGTTTTTCGGTCAATGCTTATGGAGCAG
>JANOZG010000240.1:0-7099 GCA_031429275.1 Planctomycetota bacterium | reverse complement strand
TTTTGATACTGTTGCCCGTCTGGAAAGATATCAGGGTTGTCTGGTTTGCACGGGCAGTAGCGGTGGCGGAAACCCGTCATTCAGTACTATGGATCGTCAGCTTCGGGCGAACGTTGCCGAAACACTTCGTCGGTCATTGTCGCCGCTTATCGATCGCTCTCACGTTCGTGCTTCGTCACCATCAGAAATTGGTCTTGGTTGGCCGAGGCGGGGCCGAGCAAAGCAAAGGAAGCCCCGGGTTTTCGGCCTGGCAACTCCCCCGTGGCACTCCCCAATTGGGCGTGACGAAGCAGAAACAGATTTCTGGCTCTTCAAGCGGCTTGCGATTCAGGCTCAAGTCAATTGGGGACGGTAAAATCTAATCCTGGCGGTCGCCTAATCAGAATCACGCATTGCTGCCGGGGTGACATTTTTTGGGACAACCGGAGCATCGATTGTTCGAAACGCCGCTCGTAAAACACCAGCCACGGATTCGATTCGCACCATGCGAAGTTTCAGTGCACCAACAGCCGCACCTGGAGCTTCGAATTGTTTTGGCAGAATAATCGGGGGCGATTGTTTCTGAAGGGACTCCGTTGCATTTTTCACAATGGTCATCCACACAGTACCGGCTTCAACCGTGGTCTTTTCAGTGTTGTCGATCTTCGCTTCTCCGGGAGCAGTTCCAATCTCTGCATCGTCGGATGCGAATGTTGACTCCACCGGTATCCGCAGTTCCTGTCGCGCGACCCGCGATTGTGGTCTCTTCGCACTGCCGACAGGAATCGACACTTCAAGATCGCTGACGTCAACATGCTGCAGTGTCACAGCCCATTGATCATCAGAGACTCCCTTGCCTCGCAGCCGCCACGTAATCTTCATCCACCCGCTGGGCGTTCCAACCTTGGGGAGAATCTGGAATGACGTATCGAGGCAGATAAAACCTCGATCAAACCGAACGACGACAGGCTGCACCTTTGCAAGTTGAATCGAGAACACGTTTGGTTCCGCAGATGAATTGCGCTGAATCTCACGAGACAGTTGAGCAAGCGATGCGATTGACCATTTTTCTGCGCCTGCCTGATTCCAGACCTTAGATGCGGATTCAATTTGTGTGTCAGATAATACAAGTCCTGCGGGTATGAAACGTTCCAGCAATGCGGTTGTTACAGACTCTGAAACTGAAAACGTGATCTCTTCGTCGGCCGCCAGCTTAGGAAATATGGTCGCAGCCGTTGGGGATTCCGTCGTCTGTGTATAAAGCACTTTGGGGACAGCAGCAACCGATAACATTGTGTCTGTCGATTGAGCTGTCCAGGTAAACGGCACTGCGGACAGATACAATTCGATCTGCGACTGCATTTCAGTCAGTTGCTGCCCTAGCTGTGCTAGTTCCTTATCTACGATGCGATCGACTTTGGGAAGCACTGTTCGAGAAACATCTTTTGCCACAGCTTGATTGATTTCAGCCTGACGCCGATTGACTTGTTCCCATGCCACCCTGTCCGACAATGGACGCAGCAAAGGCATGTTTGCTCCGACTGCACTTACGACTCGTTGCGGTGCCTGAGATGCGCGAATCGTGCCGTGTCCCGGTTGTGTCAGAAAACGAGATCCGTCAAACCAGAAAGGTTTCGTGATTTCAAATTGATGCTGACCGGTGCTGTCAATCATTGCCTGCCGATTGAATCCTGTTGTTTGGCTCTTCACACAACCAGTACTGATCAAATCAAATCGTAGTCGCGTCGTATCAGGCAGGATTCGAATACGAGTTTCGGTTGTTGTTGTTTGCTGGCCATGAACATCGCTGTTGAGGATGCTTGTGACAACAGGCTCTTCCTCAGTGCGACTTCGCACAAACCTCCGCTCGAGCATTTCATTGCGAACTGACAATGTGAATAGCGGCTCGTCTTCCGTCTGAGCCGCTGCTTGTGGCAGCGATACCAGAAGTAACGCGAGCAGAGTGCTGAAGTTTGAAAGTTTATAACCAACCATGAATTTTCCGGTTTGCGGAAAGGACAATCAACATTCATCACTCATTGTTGCCTGACGCCGTGTAGATTTCTACATCTGGATTGAAGTTCTGCCTTTTCTCTTTCAACTCCCTGCGGCTGAACCTAAAAAAACGGGCGACTATTGCATTTTCTGGAAAGATGCATGGTTCCGGTTATCTGTGCGGAATTCAGAAAAAAGGCATCCGGCGATCGCTTTTGCCAATCCGCATCCAGGGACGGCACGTTCCCGGCGAACCACCCTCTGACTTTGGTTTCTTATTGGCACCGCTGCTACAATTACCCGCAGAGTCTTAATCTGGCTTGAGAAAGACAGCCATTGCACCATGATCAGACGCTGTCAAGACGGTTCGAAGCTTCTTTGCGATTGATGATTTGTAGAATCAGGATAGTTCCATGCGATTCATTTCTGCGACCGCTTCACTGCTGGCAGGGATCTTTTTCACAGCGCCGACGCCAATCATGGCGCAACAGGGGGATTCTGAGGCTTCCAAGCGGAATGTTGTTTCCGATGCTGAGGTCGGTGCTGTCCCACATGCAGAGCAGCTACGCAAGCCATTCGGTCAATTCTTGACACTCGATGGCAGAGTAGACGACGACGTCATCAGTCGCGTCACAAGCCTCACAAAGGAACTGCAACTGAAGGCGGTCCGCGAAAAGCGTCAGGCGATTCTGGTGCTGGAAATTTCTGCCGGATCGAGTCGCCAGGGGCAGGTGCATGACCTTGCCAAGGTGCTGGTTTCGCCGGAACTCAGTAATGTTCGCACGATCGCATGGATACCGAAGACGCTTGATGGAAATCACGCGATCCTGGCATTGGCATGTCATGAGATCTATATGTCTCCGACCGCCGCACTGGGAGATATTGGCCGAGGCAAAGCGTTGTCCGATGTTGAGCAGAATTTTGTGTTGGACATCGTTGATCGTGGACGAAATCTGCGCATGTCGCGGGCGATCGCTAAGGGTATGATGGATCCGGCGAACTCGGTGATGCGAGTGACAATGGAAGACGCGAACGGGAAAACCCGGCAGCAGTTCCTGACCGAACCAGAATTGCGGGATTTGCAGAATCAGAACGTCGCGATTCTCGAAACGGATACGATCAAGGATCCAGGTCAGCCGGGATTATTCCGAGGCAGTGAAGCGGCGAACGCCGGGTTTCTTGTGGCTGCAACTCCCGCCAATCGCAATGAAGTCATTGCCGAACTCAATCTTCCGCTGGAGGCGATGCGTGAAGAAGGTGGTGAAAACAGCAAAGTCGCAGCTCGTGTGATTGCCATCAATAATGTGATCGGAAAACAACTTGCCGACTTTATCGCGAGGGAAACTCAGCGCGCGATCTCCGATGGCGTCAACATGATTATTTATGACATTGATTCACCCAGTGGAGATAAACTGCAGGCACAACAGGTGGCGACCGTAATCGCAGAACTTGATTCGGCGAAAGTCACGACTGTCGCATGGATTCGAAAAGAGGCAACTCAAGCGGGTGCTTTGGTGGCGATTAGTTGTGATCGAATCTTTCTGGCCGATGATGCGACGATCGGAAACATCGATTTGAAGGCCATGCGCGTGAACAACGGTCACCGTCTTCAACCTGTGGAAGAACTCAATGCGGACGATCAGCAGAGAATGCTCACTGTGATCGCGTCCATCGCAAGTCGTAAGAATCGCTCGCGGTCTCTGCTGCTGGCCATGGCGGATTCCACGAAACCGGTCTTCGCAGTGACACAAAAAGAATCTGGTCGCGTCGCATGGATGAACGACGAAGAACTGGCAGCGCAAGCTGACGAATGGGTGAAAGGCGACGCCATTCCGGAAGCACGCGGTGGAGAGCTGCTTGTGCTCAATGCAGCACGAGCCCATGAACTTGGTATCGCGGAATCTGTCTGTCACGATATGGAACAGCTGCGAACTCGCCTGGGTATCAGCGAAACCACAGATTTGCGTCCAGTGGCGAAGACGTGGGTTGATAATCTCGTCACAGCTTTGAATTCCGGCTGGGGCGGCTTTTTGCTGGTGACGATTGGAATCATCTTCATTTATCTGGAACTGCACATGCCAGCTGGGTTGTATCTGATCGGGGCAATCACAAGCTTCTCACTCTTTTTCTGGAGTCGCTTTCTGGGAGGTTCAGCGGGCGGACTTGAGTTGACGCTATTCATCCTGGGACTGGGTCTGCTCGCCGTTGAATTCTTTGTAATTCCGGGCTTCGGCGTGTTCGGGTTCACGGGGATCTTAATGACCGTGGCGTCGCTTGTGATGGCGAGCAATACCTTTTCAGGAATGTCGGCGACCGAAGGATTTGAACAATCAATGACTAGCCTGGGATCGCTGGCTGCGGCATTGATGGTTGTGATCGCTGTGGCAGTTGTGATGAATCGTTTCCTGCCATCAATTCCGTTTATCAACCGTCTGATTCTCACGCCGCCAGGTTACGCGCAGAACCAGGGTGAAGGATTAATGCTTGATCCATCACTGCAAAGTCCGCCGGTATCGTTTGGCCCCATCGAACTCGGCATGGTCGGCATCACCGCATCGTCTCTACGGCCGACCGGAAAAGCCATGTTCGGCGACAAGTATGTGGACGTCGTGAGTGACGGAGCCTACATCGATCACGGCACAAAGATCGAAGTCATTCGCCTTGCCGGCAATCGAATCATTGTGCGTCCCGCAAATGGCGCAAGCGAAGCTTGAGGCGGGAATTGGCGGCTCACTGAAAATCCAGCTGGCAAAGCGACGGGCAATCGTACACACGTCGCTGCATCGACGGAACTTTGCTACTTTCGCGGATGAAGTTCGATAACGCCCGTTTCTTCAAGCGTCACACCGTCCGGACCAACGGCCTTCGTTGATTTCGACGAATCGCCTTCAGGTGAGACAAGCATCGATTTTTCGTCGTCAGTCGTCTTCTCCGGGACATTCACCTTTCCATCAGCAACATTGCTGCCATTCGAGGGCTGTGAAGTGCCCGCGGAAATTGCAACAAGGACGGCCATCGCCATAGCGGCAACGGATGCTGCCACTGCAACAAATCGTACAGTGCGAGGAGGTGTCGGTCTGTTCTCAAGCTCAGCGGTCACTGTCAATTTTGTCGTCGTGGAACTTCCAGTAGTTGTCGGCCGAAACTGAAGAGCCTGATTCAGCTCAATCGGGACTTCCAGACGAAAGAAGTCACGCAGCAAAGTATCCACTCGATCTTCAGACAGTAGTTTGCTCTGGGGCTCATTGGTGGAAGAATTGTCATTCATATTCAAATCCTTGTTCCACAAGTATTTCTGCGAGACGGCGTCTTGCCCTCGACAATCGCATGTCGATTGCAGCCGGGCTGCAATCCATTACAGTCGCTATCTGAGCGGCTGACCAATCCATCGAATATTTCATGACCAGAACTTTCCGGTCGTCATCATTGAGTCCACTCATCGCTTTTCGAACCTGCACCTGTCGTTCAACAAGCGACAACTTATCCTCTGCAGAATTTCTATTACCTGCAAAATCGTCCAGTCCCGGCAAAAGGCGACAGGAGTTGCTCTTCTTTCGAGCAACATCTCGCAACCAGTTTTGCCCAACACGCAACAACCACGCCCGCAAGTCGCGAACGGGCTCCCCTTTATAATCGTGAAACCGTAAAAAGGATTCCTGTACTGCGTCGTACGCACGTTCCGGATCACTGCACATACCGTAAAACAATGCCCACAACTCGCGGGAATGTTCACGGTAGAACGTATCAATCATCTGATCCCGATCGGGTTCAGAACTGTTGTTTTGTTCAGAATCTGCAACCGTCATGCATTGATCCTGCAAACGGTACGCGAACTCAGTTTGTCGATATTTGCTGGCATTTTGCCCTGCTGTTTTGAAAGACGAGCCAAAATCCGGGATCTAACAGGCATCGATATGAAACTCAATGAATAGCCTGCAGTCTCTACGCTTCTGGCCCTGAGTTCAAGCAACCCCGTTCGGTGCCCTGCTGCCTTCAGAGAGAATCGAAGAATCGCCCCCTCATACCGCGAACGTCAATGCCCTGTTGGGCAGCGCCGCAAAGAAATCTGCGGACACGACCGGATTCTATGTGTCCCGGCGAGAGCCTCGAAGTGACGCAGACGTAGTAGCGGAACTGGTTGGTCTGACGATGCAACTGGATCTGCCGGAACTCGGGCTCACGGGCGAAGCGATTCTGACGGACATTCAGACCACCCCCGAGATCGAAGCTCCGATCGATTATCGGGACGAACGTCAGGTGGTCACCGATTCTCTCGGCGAGCGGCTGGGCGTCAGCCCTCCGTGTGCGACTGAAGATAGCTGACAGCAGAAATCGGAGCCCTCGAATCTGAGATTTCAGATTTCAAATCTGCCACCCTGCGATTTTCAGAAAACCGAAAACCTCAAACCGAACACGTCCGGCGAAGCCGAGACCATCGGCACGACGTCGAATCATCCGTTCTGGTCGGAGGACCGTCAGGAGTTTGTGCAGGCGGGGTCTCTGGAGATTGGTGAGCGGCTGCAGACGCTCAGCGGCGACGTCAAAGTCGTCCAGCAAAAACTCCCCCGCCCCGGCCCTCAACCCGTTTTCAACCTCGAAGTTCACGACGAACACGTCTACTTCGTTGGCGAAGACGGCGTGTTGGTGCATAATGCGAAGTCATATCGTGGCCCGTCCATTGAAAACTCTGGACAGGGGCACCTTACTGGCGCATCTGACAATATTGTTGTCAAGAATCCAAATGGTCCCGGAACAACAACTATCAAGAGAAGTCAAGTTGCGGGTGACCATACATTGCCGCAAGAGGCAATTTTGCTGGCTCGGAACAATGCCGCGTCCCGCGGACGATCGTTATCCGACGACCAGTTGAGACGTATCGATGCAATTACCGACAGCAGGCAAAATCTAAAACCAATGGATACAATTTTGAACAGCTCAAAAGGAGCGAGGAATATGCCTCAGTGGGCCGGAACTGGCCTTGGTAGCGAAACTTCGGCCTCCTATCGAGCCGGAATATCTAGGACTCAAGCTTCCGTTGCATCAAAGATTAACGGCATCCTCAACGAAGGAAAATCAGGACGCCCAATGAATTTCTTTAAGCAGTTTTTCAGCGGGAAGTAGCGAG
>JANOZG010000239.1:0-3991 GCA_031429275.1 Planctomycetota bacterium | reverse complement strand
CATTCCCGGTGCTCCGCCCATGCCAGGTGCGCTGGACATTCCCGGTGCTCCGCCCATGCCAGGTGCGCTGGACATTCCCGGTGCTCCGCTCATGCCAGGTGCGCTGGACATTCCCGGTGCTCCACCCGTGCCAGATGAACTGGACATTTCAGACGTGGCACCTTCGCCCCCATGACCGCCTTCACCGCCGGGAGCAGACCCCATGCCGGGCACCGCTGTTGAATCAGTCGCGGTCGTGTCGCTTGCCGGCGATGCATCGGTTGTTGCGGTGTCGCTTTCGCCACCGCAGCCAATCAGCACACACATGCAGATGCCGGAAAACACCACGAGACATCTGGTACGCAACTGATGTGAAAGAGACATTCGACGGCTCCGATAATCACGACTACTATGGCGAAATTCAGCGACAATCCTCTCAAAAACAGGGCCATTTTGGAATATTGCGGACCGGCTGAATGACATCAGATTATCAAGCGAACTCGCTTGCATGCAAGCTGCTGTCAGCAATTCAGGCGGAGCCCTGATGAAAATGCTGGGAATTCCATCGAGTAACCGGCAACGTCATGGTGATTTCAGAGACAGACCTATGAATGCTGCAACTGCTGGAAACGATATTGCGGCCAATTTGCTTGACAATTGAGCTGAATAATTCGCTGCTGCAATGTTGCAAAAACGCCACAAAAAATGTGGCCGAATGACAACATCATCTTTTTTTCGGACTGTAATCCACCAGAAGTATTGGACTTCAACAGTTGGCGGCATCATGCAGTGGGGGTGAGAGTTAGATTCAAAGTGCGATCAACACCGTTGAATCTTTCCATTGTTTCCCAGCGAATCGTGATCCGGTAAAGGCACATATGGCAACGAGCATTGGCCCATCCAGCAACTTCAAGAACCCGTTCGGTTTGTTGTTCCGGATGCTCACCTCAGGAAAACGTGCTGCCTACTCAGCGTTGGTCCATGAAGGTATGCGTCTGGTTTTACGTCCTCTAAACAGCCTCCTTTCTGGTCGTGAGCAACGACTTCGTCGATCAATTTCACCGAGCTCGGCTCCGGTGATTCTTGTCGTCGGTGCTCCTCGAAGCGGAACAACGCTCGTTTATCAGACGCTTGCCCGCTACATGGACGTGACGTACTTCAGCAATCTGACGTCACTATTTCCCAAAGCCCCGCTGGCCGCCACAAAGTTGTTTCGCTGGCTGCCTCGCTGGCAATCGGCTGATTTTAAAAACTTCTATGGCCAGACCGCCGGACTGAATGGTCCAAACGACGGCTTCAGTGTCTGGAATCAATGGTTGGGTGACGATCGTTATGTGCCGCGCACCAACCTGACTGTTGCCGAGCAGAATTCAATGGGCGAGTTTTTCAGTGCATGGTGTCAAGCATTCGGCAAGCCATTCCTGAACAAGAATAATCGTAACACCGGGTGCATGCATTTGCTGTCACGCGCGATTCCGCAAGCCACGATTGTGGTCGTGCGACGAAACCCGTTGTTGGTGGCACAATCACTGATCAACGCACGTATCGAGGTTCAAGGCGACAAATCGGTCGGATGGGGACTGCATAGTCAATCGTCTGACACGACTATTGATCCGCTTGCCTATGTCGATGACGTCTGCGATCAGGTGCTGCAGATTGAAGCAAAACTTGATGAACAACTCAAAGATATTCCTGACGACCGTATCGTCGAATTCACATACGAAGGATTCTGCGAAGCACCACACGAAACGCTGCGGTGGATCGCGTCACGTATTCCGGGAGTGGATTTGAATGAAGAACTGATCACTGCGGAGCTACGTCCGTTCGCGGCATCAACGGAAATGACACTTTCGACTGCGGAAAAGGAACGTCTGCTGTGGCGTCTCAGGGCGGCGGGCAAAACCATGACAGCCGCGACTTAAGCGAATTACGACGAGGGGCACCGAAAAAAACAGCTGATCGAAAATCGGATTCGCAGCGGTTTTCGGCAACTCGTTCGCCACCGTTCACTCTGCACGCCTTTTTCGCCCCCGCCCCTGATCCTTGCCCTTCGTTCGATCACGGCGATCATCTACTCCTTCGCAACGCGGCGGAGCTCGATTCCGGACAGGACCGGGACGCCCACTTTGGGAACTAGCTGCAAGCGGAAAGATTCTCCGATGTTGACCGAAGGCAGTTCACGTACCAGCGTTTGACCGTCGGCGATGGAGACGTCGGTCAGCACAGTTGCGTTATCCAGCACGACATCGAAGACACGGTCACCGGAAATGGGGCCGCCGACCGGGGCTCCGAAGAACAGGCGGATCGAGTATGGTCTTGGCTCAGCAATGGTTTTTGCCGGTTCTGCTGCTGGGGTCGAGTCCGCTTTTGCCGGATCCGCTTCGGCAACCTTTGCCTTGCCTTCCAGCGTCATCCCAATCTGCAGATCCGCTGCGCCTTCCAGTCCGGACGAGAAGATCCACGGTGTCTCTGTTCCCGAGACGGCGGATGAATGACGCTTGAAGAATCGAGTTTGCTCGTTCACTGTAATCGTCAACGGAGAAACTTCATTGGCCGCATTTGGCCACTCGACCCACAACGTTCCGTTTGCGTCGCGATACTGCCCCGGCGCGCCAAAGTTAATTCCGAGCGTTTCAATCGAATGTTTTTTGCCGTCGATGCTGCTAAGCGAATTCGTGGTCCATGTTTCAATGTCCGGCATGTGAACCAACGCCAGTGACGTTTGATTCTGATACGAACAACTGCAGGTCCGAGTATAGTCCGGAGCGTTCAGAACACCACCAGCCGCAATCAAATTGCCCGTGCAGCCAGACTTGAAGCCACCAAAGTTTCCGGTCCCCGCATGCGTTTTCAGGTCGTAAAATCCAGCGGCTCCGGATCGAAACGTGAGCATGTTTTCGCTGGCCAGAATGGTGTTGCATCCATACGCTCGCGAAATCTTCCACGGCGATTTTTCGCCGGTCAGCGGATTCATGATCAACTGAGGCTCTCCGTTGCTCAAGTAAAACGCACCGGCTGATTCGTTGTACGAGTTGGCATTCGTAATGATCAGATCGTTGTGCAATATGCAGGGGCCGGAATATTTCAAGTCGGGCTTCGACCAAACCTCCGAACCGTCTACGCCTTTATACACGGTCATGCCTCGGTCGGTTTCTCCCACCAAACGATCGCTGGCTGCCGCCCCGGCTTGAAGCAACAGATCGCGCTGTTCCGAATACCCCAGCCACGTTCCGAAGATACCGTTTTCAACCTGCCATTCCGTTTCACCCGTGTGAGCATCCAGAGCGAGCAATCGATATGTCGTCAGCGCGGGGATACCGCGGCGAGCCAGCTTTTCTTCGACGATGCGTGGGTTACGATCGAGGCAATAGACATTACCGCGTCCTGCCACGATCGCGTTATTCCAAAAGCTATGACGAGCATCGACTTTCCAAAGCTGTTTGCCGGTGATGCGATCGAAGCCCACAAGTGCCAGACTGCCAGCTCGGTCAAAGCTCTTCGATCCAAAGCCAGCCTTGTTGCCCTTGGATTTCTCGTCTTCTTCTTCGAACGACAGGTTCAGCCGATCGCGATACTTTGCAAACCCAAGTCCGCCGATCAGCACATCTTCATAGACGCCGATGTAACTCCATTCCTGCGGGTTTTGAGGATCTTCCTGAGGCAACTCAATGGTCTGCAATGTTTCGCCCGTGGCCGGATCGAGCACCAGACAGGCGGCACCTTCCAGAATGTAGATGCGATCGGCAGTGACCACATAATTCGTCCCGCGCGCATTCGCGCCGGGGATGTGAACCTGGTTGTAAGCCGGATCCAGAGGAGTGTCTTTGTAAGTTTCATCGTAGTAAACGTCGTAGGTCCCGAGATCTTTGAAATCTCGCATCCAGAGAACTCGACCGGTGTAAACATCGCGAGCGCTCAGCTTATTAATGCCCTGAATGAACAGACGACCATCGACCACTTGTTGTGGCGGTCCGTGTCCGTGTCGCGGCAGAACGTCCATGTTGCTGCTGCC
>JANOZG010000238.1:0-32845 GCA_031429275.1 Planctomycetota bacterium | reverse complement strand
CAACTGTTGACTCGTGCAGCCGGTTCCAAAATAAGCCTCGTTGGTGGCGTTTCGCAGGTTCGAATCACGATGAATTCATCCTCTCACAGAGTGAGACCCGCCACGGCAGAATTTCTTAGACTTTTTATCTGATTTTTCTCGATGATGTAAAAATCAGGGCAAAACAGTCGATTCGCGATGCGGAGCAGGCGGACCGCTCAACCGTCAATTCCCCGGCACCATCCACGTCAGCCAATATGCCTGAGCCAACGTAAGCAGACCCATCATGCAGGCCAAGACAACACTGTGCCAGAAAACGAAGCGAAGGATCTTGCCTTCGTGGCCGGTTTGCTGAGTCGCCACAGCAGCGACGACAATACTCTGCGCGTCGATCATCTTTCCCATCACTCCCCCCGTGCTGTTCGCCGTGCAGATCAGGATCGGATTGAGGCCCAGACGTTCTGCCGTTATCCGTTGTAAACTCCCGAACAGAGCATTGGCCGACGTGTCGGAGCCAGTCAGGGCCACGCCAAGCCAGCCAAGCATTGCGGCAAAGAACGGGTAGAGCGCGCCGGTTCTGGTAAATGCCAATCCCAGCGTTGCGTCCATTCCGCTGTAGCGAGTCAGATACGCAATCGCCAGCATCAATGCGATGGTCAGTAAGGGGTATCGCATCTGCACGAACGTGCGTAGCAGTGTCTTACAAAACTGAACCGGGGGAATGCTCATCCAGATTGCAGAGAGCACCGACGCACAGAAGATCGATGTTCCGGTCGCGGATAGCCAGTTGATTTTGTATTCCGCAACTTCTGGTTTCGCATCAACAGCGACTTCCACATTCCGTTGCACCTGCAGATGAAGTCCGGGGACCTCGAACTTGACCTTAGTGTGGTCGTCGGAGAACGATTTTACATCCTGCAACCCCCAAACGAATACACAGACCGATAGCAAAGCCCACGGAGTCCATGCCGAGATCACTTCGCCGGTTGAGTGCGATGAGCGGACGGACGGCACTCGATCGCTTTGGATCGATGCGTCTTCCACTTCATTGTCGAATCGCCAAACTTCGCGTGGTTTCCAGATCTTCACGAACAGAGTCAACGCAATCAGTGATGCAAGCCCGGCCGCCACATCGACAAGTCGCGGACCCATATAATTCGCGGTATAGAACTGCACGGCGGCAAAGCTTCCGCCACAGACCAGCACCGCTGGCCAGACGCCTTTCAATCCGCGCCAGCCGGACATTGTGCAAACCATCCAAGCCGGAACGATCAGCGAAAAGAACGGCAACTGACGCCCTGCCATTTGGCTCAACAGCATTTCATCCAGGCCCGATGTATCCGCGAGCACCTTGATTGGAGTTCCCAGCGCACCGAATGCCACTGGAGCTGTATTCGCAATCAATGCCATTCCGGCGGCCTGCAGTGGACGAAAGCCAGCTCCGATCAGCAACGCCGATGAAATTGCGACGGGCGTCCCGAACCCTGCGGCTCCCTCAATAAACGCGCCGAAGCTGAAGGCAATCAGTAATGCCTGAATTCTTCGGTCCGGTGACAGCGACACAACCGACTGTTTCACAATTTCGAACTGTCCGCTTTCTACCGTCAGCGTGTAAAGAAAAATGGCCATCACCACGATCCATCCGATCGGAAACAATCCGTACGCTGCACCATCCACCGCCGCAGCGATCGCTGTGGTTGCAGGCATGTGGAATATAAAGATCGCGGCAACCATGGCCGTCAACAGCCCTGCGGCGGCAGCCAGATGCGCGCTGACGTGGTCCCAACCCAGCAAACCAAGCAACACAACAATTGGAAGAGCCGCGACGACCGTTGAAAGAAACGGCGAGTTCAATGGATCGTAGATCTGGAGCCAGGGCATACGGCAATTCCCGAGTACAGTTCAATAGGCCATGCCCCGGTCAAACTTATCACGCACTCAACGGAATGCAGTCCCAGGAAAACGGCCCGCTACTTTGTCGCGTCGAGGTCCGGCTGCATTCTACGCAGGCCTTCATCGACGGACACAAGCGGCTTGTAGCCGAAATCGCGTTGAGCCGCCATCACGCTGTAGCTGTGTGATCCGGAAAGCTGAGCGGCAACGAATCGCGTCATCGGCGGTTCCCCGGATCGCCTCAGGACTTTCCATGCAGTTTCCAGAATCGCCCCGACGTACCACGCTGTGGTCTCCGAGATTCGTCGCGTGACCGGCGGCAAACCTGCCCGCTCCAGAACGAGGTTAATCCAGTTCCACAAGTTGACGGCTTCTGGTTCGTTAATAAAATATGCGCGACCTGCGGCGGCGGTTGAATTTCGCAGCGACTGCTCAGCCTGCACATGAGCGGCGGCAGCATTCTCTACATAGGAAATCGAAACGACGTTATCGCCGCATCCGACCTGCCGCAGTTGTCCAGCGCGAGCTTTCTGAATCAGGCGAGGAATCAGGTGATTATCACGCGGCCCCCAAATCAAGTGCGGACGCAGGGAAATCGTGCGCAGTCCGTTGGGATCGTTTGCTGCGAGGACCGCTTGTTCGGCCAGTGCCTTCGAATGCGGATAATGGCACAACCACTTTGTCGGGTATGGCAATGATTCATCGGCATCGACGTGATCCACGCCGTCAAACACAACGCTCGGCGAACTCGTATAAATCAGCCGCTGCACGCCAGAATCCCGGCAACCCGCAATGACATTGAACGTGCCAAGCGTGTTGATGCCGTGATACGTCTTCCATGCCCCCCAGACGCCGGGCACAGCTGCGACATGAAACACGGCGTCAATTCCGTTGCAGGCTCTTTGAATCGCGTTTGCGTCCTGAAGATCACCCTGCTGCGTTTCGACGCCAAGAGCTGCCAATGCTGGATAGGCACCGCGACTGAAAACCCGCACATCATGTCCGGCCGCGCGGAGCTGTTCGACAATATACAATCCCAAAAATCCGCCGCCGCCTGTGACAAGTGCCTTCATTGATGGATCGCCGTTTGAACATTATCTACATGGGTGGCCGGGGTTGGAGGGCGTTAGCCCGAAACCCCGGGGCTTCCTTCGCTCCGCTCAGTCCAGCCCCAGCCACCCGGTGATTTGCCATCATTCATCATCAATCGTCTTCGCGATCAGCCTTGGCCTGTTCCCATTGCTCCATCGTGCAAATGACTTCTCGGGCATTCGCTCCGTTATGATCCCCGACAATGCCGTCCTCCGACATGTAGTCTATCATGCGAGCCGCTCGACCGTAACCGATGCCAAGAGCACGTTGCAACAGGGAACAACTGCCTCGGCCTTCGCGAATCACCACCGCCACAGCGTCATCGTACAGATCGTCGTGATGCCGAGGCCCAGCATCGCCGCTGCCACCGGCCGCGCCATTTCCGGCATTGGCCGTCAGTTTCAATAGCTCAGGACTGTATTCCGGTTCTGTGTCACTGAAGAAGGCAATGATCGCGTTAATCTCTTCGTCGCTGACGTATGTGCCCTGAGCACGTGTCAGGTGGCTTGTCGATGGAGCCAGATACAGCATGTCTCCGCTGCCCAGCAGTCGTTCGGCCCCGCCTTCATCCAGTACCACACGACTGTCCATCTTGCTCGCCACCTGAAACGAAATTCGAGCTGGCAGGTTCGATTTGATCAAGCCGGTGATGACGTCCACGGTTGGCTTTTGAGTTGCCAGAACCAGATGAATTCCCACCGCACGTGACTTCTGAGCCAGACGAATGATGTAGGCTTCGACTTCCTTGCCCGATGTCATCATCAGGTCAGCCATTTCGTCCGCGATGATCACGATGAACGGCATCCGATCGGGAACCGCCGCTGCATCGGGATCAGATTCGGACAGTCCAAGCCGGTCCAGAATTTCTGGCTTGCCAAGTTTGTTGTAGTTGTCCAGATGGCGCACGCCGACGCGCGCCAGCAGGTCGTAGCGTTCTTCCATCTTGTCCACGGCCCACGCGAGAACGGCTTCTGCCTTCTTCATGTCCGTGATTACAGGATGCATCAAGTGCGGGATCTTTTTGTACGGACTTAGTTCGACCATCTTAGGGTCGATCATCAACATGCGCACTTCGTCGGGTGTGCGTGTCATCAGCAGCGACAGAATCAACGTGTTCAAGCACACGCTCTTTCCGGTACCTGTGCGTCCCGCGATCAGCAAGTGTGGCATCTTTGCCATGTCAACCGTCAACGGCCGACCGCTCACGTCTTTGCCAAGGAACAGCGGCAAACGCATATCTTCTGACGACGCCCGAGCCGTCTGGAGCAATTCCTTCATGCGAACCATGACCTGCTTGTCATTCGGAACTTCCACACCAACCGTGTTCTTGCCGGGAATTGGCGCGACCACGCGTACAGATGGAACTCGCAGGGCGATCGCGAGGTCATCTTCCAGTGCTGTTACTTTGTTCAGACGCAGGCCGCGTTCCAGTTCCAGTTCGAATTGAGTCACGACTGGACCGGTATCGATCTCGGCAACCTTAACATTCAGGCCGAATTCTTCAAAAGCGTTCTCCAGTGTGTTGGCCGCGATACGCGCTTTCTTAGCCAGTTCTTCGTATGGAAACTCTTCTGAATCCATCAGCAAATTAATATCTGGCAGCGAGAATCCGCGACGTTGAGCAAGATCCAGGCCGTCAGGATTGTGCAGCGTGAGTGATGCAGGCGGATTGATTCGAATCGATCGCCCGTCAGCCTGCGCAACTTCCGCGACCTCTGCTACAGGCTCTGCGCTAGATCGGATAGGAATCGAGATTGTTTTATCATCAACATCGCGTACCGCAGGCTTGCCAACTTCCTTGCGTGGCTTCGCTGTCTCCAAATCACGTCGGAGCCATTGCGTTGTTGAACGAACTGCAGTCACTGGCAAGGCCACAGCCAATAAAGCAGGCTGCAACACGTCGGAAAGTGGAGTGAGCAGAATTCCGGCAGCGAGCAGGCTGAAGGCGAAGATCATAATGCCAGCGGTGGAAAATTTTTGTTCCAGCAGAATGCCAGTCCATGCGCCGATCTGTCCTCCGCTGCCGTATGTGGATCCTGAAGAAAGCCCGGGCACAAATAACTGCAGCAGCGCGCAGGATGAAGTGGCGAGCAGCGCCAGTCCGATGATGGTGGTCACGGTACGGCGCGAAGGTTCGCGAGAGAACAATTTCAAATCCCACGAAACCAATGCGGCGAGAACGATCCACATACCAAATCCCATCCATTGCCGTGTGTAGTAGGCAACCGATGCGCCGACTTCACCGCAGATGTTGGTTGGAACCTGACGCTGAGGAAAAACAAGGCTTGACGGTGGATCAGCCGGGTCGTAGCTGAGGAAGCTCAAACCAACAAACACGACCAGGGCCAGCAGCCCTAGCGCGAGTAAGTCGGTTTTGAGTCGTTCTTTGTCCAGCATTGAATTCGACCTGCAGTTTCCCTAGCGCGCACTGCGAACGGGAAACACCATGAAGTGTTTTGCGACAGGATGCATCCGCTCGTGCTGAGCGTTCCTGGGGAGGTAGGTGGGGTTTTCCGGTGATTGCAGTCACATGAGTCGAAAGTTGGATTCCATCCAACTTTTGACAGACTTCGATCGCAGGGCAACCCCTGCGGCAACACTACCACTCTAACTTTCGTTCGCTGTTGTAAAATGTCGACTGACGTTGCGAAAAGCCACCACACAGGCATAACGTGACACTTATAACAGTCAGCGAGAAACGTCCGAAAATCCGCTTGCGTCAAACGGTCAAATTGAACGGTCGTAGCGGGCCGTGTTTACGACTTAGATCAAAAAACTTCCAATTCATCGCTTGACGCTGAAGAGTCGAGTCGGAATTTGAAAGTCAAGCAGCAGACGCCCCCACGTTTCTGAGCGCTCGTTCACTGCCGGGCGTTGACGTGCTGCAACGATAAATCCGAAAAGAAGTAATTTCCGATTTGTGCTGACTGCATCAATTAAACAACGATCCGCAGCAACGCTGGGCATCGGCCGAAAAACATGGGCAACACCAGTGGCCGACAGGCACACGATGTGTGCAACGTGCTACGGCCTGGCCTATCGGCCAGGGTTAAACTTTTCTATTGAAACAACGTGGCTCGTTCGATCCCAACCATGAATCGGGCCATTGTTTTTCGTCGTGTGCCACCGATGCGGGGGCAAACGTTTTCGTATCAGCAAACTTCGAGTTGGCAAAAAGAGGTGACAATTCCTCAGGTAACAGTTAATCTATGCGGGTCCGACCACGGACATTGAGCAGCAAGATTAGTGGGCTACTGAGGCGCACAGATGGCACATCACAAACGTTCAAGACGAACCATGTTGGTGGCTTCCGCGACTGGATTAGCGACTTTGCCAGGCTTAGGTCTGTCGCACGCGACTGCTGGGGAATCGGCAAGCTCGAACCTGCGTGCTGGAACCGCAAAATCGACCATCCTCTTTTTCCTGTGTGGCGGCGCGTCGCATCTTGATACATGGGACATGAAGCCCAACGCGCCGCTGGAGTACCGAGGTCCGTTTTCACCGATCGCCACTTCTGCACCCGGTGTGATGCTTTCTGAATATCTCCCCATGCTGGCGCAACAGGCTCATCACCTCGCCGTGATCAATTCTGTTGGAGCAACAGTCAATACAAATGATCATCATGCGGGATACTATTACAACCTGACTGGCCATGTGCCTGATCCGACGTTTTTGTCGCTCGCGAATAATCGCACACCGATGCCTGCCGACTGGCCATTTATTGGGTCGGTGGTGGCATCCCGAAGAGGAAGGAACGGAGATCTGCCAAACGCGATTACGCTGCCTTACAAGCCAAGCCAGGCGCCGTACACACGCCCGGGGCAATTCGCTGCAAGGATCGGCATTGAACACGATCCGCTATATCTGCAGGGAAGTCTGGAACAGCCGTTGAAATTTCAAGCACCGTCGCTAGAGCTCTCCGCCGGTACTGATCTGAGCAGAATCGATGCTCGCCGCGATCTGCTGAAATCGATCGATGCCGCGCGGTTTGAATTTGAATCGGCTCAGAAAGCCAGCAGGTGGAATCGTCAACAGGAACGTGCGTTTTCGCTGTTGACCGCATCCAACACCGCAGCCGCGTTTGATGTTGCTCAGGAGCCTGCCGAAGTGCGCCAGAGATACGGCGAAACGGTGAATGGAATGAGCCTGTTGTTGGCGCGGCGTCTCGTGGAAGCGGGCGTGCCGTTTATCACCGTTTTCTGGATGGACGATGACAAGCGGCTCGGAAAGAAATGTGCCAGCGGAGGAGGCTGGGATACGCATGGCAATAACTTCAATTGTCTTAAGGAAGACCTGCTGCCGGAATTCGATCGCGGTTTTTCAGCGTTGATCGAAGATCTGGAGCGGAAACAGTTGCTGCAACAGACTCTGCTGATGGTGACCAGCGAAATGGGCCGTACGCCAAAAATTGGTGATCCACGATCGGGCGGCGTGAGCGGTGCAGGCCGTGATCACTGGACACACTGCCTGACCGACTTGCTCGCTGGTGGCGGAATTCGTGGAGGTCAGACTTATGGTTCCACCGATCGATTGGGTGAGTATCCGAAAGACAATCCAATCACTCCAGCCGATGTGGCTCATACGGTTTACCACGCGATGGGAATTCGCGACTTGCAGGCCACTGATGAACAAGGCCGCCCCTTTAATTTGCTGGACGCGGGTCGGCCTTTGTTTGCATTGTTTTAGTCACTGCTGCAGACGGCATCGATGCTGATCGATCAGGATCTTGCATCTCATAGTGTCCCTGTTCGGAAGTAATGCCAACTCAGGATTTCGGTATGGAACAAGTCAACTGGTTCAAGAATGATGATCCCGCGATGCAACGTGCGAACGACGAGGCACGTTCGGATTTTCGATATTTCTGGCGTGAGATGGCTTGGGAGCGAAGAAGAATCGTTCCGGGGCTGGACCTTGCGTGCGTGAAAGTGCCCTTCTCAGATCCTCCAGGTGAAAACGAAACGAGCGAAGAGCGTCGACTGACGCACAGCAGAACACCCGATGGCCGTCAACATGACGGAGTCGCTTCAGGCACAGCTCAAGTCTGATCCAGAACTGGCCCGAAGCACTGACGACGAAGGCTGGACTTTTCTGCATCAGTTGTCGCTGGCTGGCGCGGCGACTCATGTTGATCTGCTCCTGAAGCACGGTGCCGATCCCAAGGCTCGAACACACCACGGAATGACCGCGCTGCAACTCGCCAGATCACTGGACTGGAAAAACGTGATCGCGGTGTCGGCCCGTCACAGCGAGCAGTCTTGAGACGTTGGCCGCCGCGGTTCCTGTGTTTTCATGTAGCCATCTCGCTCCGTCGAGATGAGCCTTTTGGAAACCTCCTGGTCAACATGTTTGGGGCCGAAATCCGGAAGACAAAGTCATGTGGCGTTAATCCGCTTCGCTCAGACCGAACGTTTGTTCCAGGATCTGCCGTTCCGCAACAACGAGATCCAACAGCACTTTGCGATCCTGTTTGACGAGATACTCAATTCCGACGGAGAAAATCCGCAGCGGAATATGGAGTTCCGGATACGGTGCCCCCGCTTCCAACCAAAAATCACGCCATTGGTATAAGGCGGCTGCTGCAGTCATCGTCACATCAATCTTTGCGAGACACCGAACGAGGCCATCGCCAAGTTGGGGGAGCGCAGCGAATTCGGCATACAGCCGGAAGAATTCGAGAAGCGTTGTCCTGTTGCCTGTCACAAAGTGATGGCGAAGGAGTTCGATCATCGACGCCACATCATGGTCGTGCCCCGAGCCAAACGCTCGTCTCAATTGAGACAAGCTGTTGTTCCACTGTCCCATGGCCATCTGACATTCAGCAACATTGAACCAAGTCCCGGTCCATTTGGGATCAAGGTCTATCGCCTTTTTGTAACAGGCCATTGACTCGTCATATCGTTTGAGGTTCTGAAGCGAGCAGCCTTTATTGTTCCGCGGAATGGAATCCTGGGGGTCAAGTTCGATCGCCTTGTCGAAACAGCCCATTGCTTCTTCGAACCGCTCCAAATAGCAAAAAGAAACTCCTTTCTCATTCCACGCGAATGCGTTACCAGGTTCCGCCTGCAGGCCGCGATCGTAGTTCTCAACCGCGTGCTGATAGTCCTTCCGAAGTTCCATCTGCACGTATGCCAACTGAAACCAATCGTGAGCCGCGTTCGACGTATGAGCTTTCTCTTCCAGCACGTCGATAAGCTCTTTTACTCGATTCTCTGCCCTGGCTTTGGCGATGGCGTCGTCCAGAATCCGAATGCGAGGATCAGGGCTTGATTGTGAGGCTTCGATAGCCGCCGAAATGTGTCGCCTGAGCGAATCAGTGCCTGCTTCGCGCATCAGTCTCGGCAGGTCGTCAGGCCGATACCAGACTCGCAGGAAGTTCACGAGCAACTGCAGCGGGCGGCGGTGTTGCTGTTTGACTTCGCTGGCCAGTCGCATCAGGGGCTCGGCAAGTTCATAGAGCGATTCACGTCCCCGTTCCGCTCGAAGCACGTAGCCGATTTCCAGCAGCTTCTTCAGTTGGCTGCTGATGGAACTTTCGGTCGCCAATAGATGTCGAGCAATCTGCTTGGGCATGCACGGGCGATCCTGCGAACACAGGAATTCGATAATTTGACGCTGCTGTGGCGACAACCATCGCAGACGCTCCTGATAATACGGAGTCAGGTCATCTGCCATTTTTTGGAACGGACCGACCAGATCATCCAGTGATTCTCGAGTAATGAAGCCCGACAGAACCACGTAGATACGATGGTTGCCGCCCGCCAGATGATGCAACGCTCGAACGCGTGAACGACCTTCGGCGGAGTCCAGAAATGCCACCAGGTCGTTCGCCGTTCGATTCTTCGCAACTCGACGCAGCAATTCCACCGCATCATCGACGTTGAGCGGTACAAGGGGAATCGGGCTGAAGAAGCCAAAGAACGGTTTTTCTCGCGACTTGACGTCCGCGAACAGTCGCTGAGTCGATGCCATTATGGTTGTGAAAGGATGTTCCTGAAGAAACGCTCGCCATTCATGCTGGCCGTCTGCACCCAATCCGCTGAACAGTATGTCCAAATTCTCGATACACAGCAGCAGTGTTCTTTCGCTGAATGCCTGAATCAACCCTTGCTGAAGCTGGCTCTGAATGCGTTTCGGAGATTCATCCAAAAGTTCCGTGAGCCATGCCAGCGGGAATTCCGTAGAATATTGCTGAGCAAGGATTTCATAGATGCGTTTAAGCAACTGCACGAAGGACGTAATCGTTTCGTCTTCCAGCAGCCAGGCGACTCGAATACGGTCCGCCATTGCTGGGTCTTTCGACAGCCGATAATTCAGCAACGTAATCAAGTGCGTCTTGCCAAACCCACGAGGGCCGATCAACAGCACATGATGCTTGCTGCCTGTGTTTGCACTCTCGGCCACTCGCTCCAGGAGATCCTGCAACAGTGGCTCTCGCTGCACAAAGATCGCTTCGAGCAGTTCCGGTTCGGTCCGACTGGGAGTAAATCGCCAGATGAAGTCGTCGTTCGACATTACAATCCCCGATCCAGCTTCCACCAGCGTTTGATCAGTTCGAAACGAAACTGATACAACCCCGCTTCGTTTCGCTGCAGATAGTGATCACGCTCCATCAGCCGGAGGATGCGAATCAGATCATCGCGCGTCACCGTGATGGCCTGCATCTGAACAGCTGCCAGCAGATCCGCGATGCTGACCGGCAGTTCGCATCCCGCAAGATGGTCCAGCAGCGTTATCACCAGTTGTGCATCTTTCTCAGCCGCATAGTAGACCGGAATACGTTTGCGAAAATGTCCCAGTTCCCAAGGATCGTTCGCGTCGGTCAGCTGCCTGCGAACCAGGCTGCGAATGCCATCCGGTTCCGGAGCGATTCCGTTCAGTCGCAGCCCGGCCACGATGTGATGAATGAAGAACGGGAAGTAATCGGCTTCCGAAGCAATCGTCGCCGCAGATTTACTGATGTCCACAGGTTTGAGTGACTCGCCTTTGAGAAGTTCGCGAGCCAGTGACACGGCATCGTCCTGAGCCAGCGGTGTGACTTCCATGGCGTACATGTCATTGACGGGTGCGGCGGAAATCTGTGCCTTTTGAATTGAGTCCAGAACATGGTGCAGGCCGACGGACCCGGTGAACACCATTCGCAGTTCCGGGTTTTCCTGGCGCAGACTTCGCAACTGATCGAGCACTTCAACAGCCGCCTGCTCTCCATCACGTTTTCGGATGTTGTTGATCATGTAGGGAACCTCATCCCACAGCATGACCAGCCGCTTGCCCGAACTCTTCTGAGCGGCCATCAGTTGTTTGATCGTATCCTCCAGAAGTTCCTTCCATGATCGAGCGTTGAGCCCGACTTCTCCCGTGTTGTGATCTTCTAGCGTCTTGTGGATTTTGCTTTTGAGCCGCTCCACCCAGCCCAGATATTGCTGGACCTGCTTATAGACCGCTTCAGAAAACTCCTGTGGAGTATGGATCTTCTCGAGATCCTGAAAGATGGCGAGCCAGCCGTCCGGCGGTGCCGCTGCCATTTTGCGCACAATACTCGTTTTGCCAATGCGGCGTTCCGCATTGAGAAGAACGCACTGGCGATCGAGAATGTCCCAAATCTGTCGAATTAGATTGTCACGGCCGAATATGAATTGAGGATCAATCGATCCACCGGGATTTGCTTTCACCGCTTGCATGACCTTAAAAAATGCTCAACGACAACCTTCCGCCGACTCAAGTTTCAGCGCAATGGTCGTTACCGAGCAAAATTGTAGGTCCGCAACAACAAACGTCAATACTGACGTGCGTCAATCTTGACGCACGTCATCTTTGTTCTGTTCGCGATTGATCACAGGTGCCATGAGTTTCCGCACAAACGCAAAAAGCGATGACAAGTCATCGCTTTCCTTGAGTCGGGTGCGGGAAGTTCAGAGATGCCCCGAAGCCCCTTCTCGCCCGAGCGGCACTGTGCAACAAATCTAACCTGCAATCGGCTTGATCCAGATATTGCGATATCGCAATGGATCGCCGTGGTCCTGGAGATATATCGGGCCGTCTTCTGGTCCTTCGGCCACCGGGGCGGCGCGGGTTCCACGAGGAAGTTTTACTTTCTCGTGAATCACCACGCCGTTGTGCTTCACCGTCATCCAGGCATCGTCAATCTTTTTGCCCGCAGTGTCGAATTTCGCTGCGTGATATTCGACGTCGTAAGTTTGCCAGCTGAGTGGAGGGAAGCACATGTTGACGTTCGGCTTCTTGATTTCGTAAATGCCGCCGCATTCATTGTCTTCGCCAGACAGACCAAATGAATCGAGCATCTGAATTTCATATCGACCCTGCATGTAGCAGCCGCTGTTGCTGCGTCCCTGGCCGCGAGCGTTGGGCATGTAGGACAGCATGAACTCAACGTGCAGCTCATAGCTGCCGAACTTCTGCTTGCTGGTGACGCCCTGCATCAGCAGCTTGTCATCGCTCATTCGGCCGCCTTCAAAGTTGTCAGCCGTTGTGCCGTCGAATAAAATGACCGCACCTTCTGGCGGTGTACGCTCAAGTGTTGGGGAAAGGCGAACGGTCCTGGCAATCTCGCCAAGCCGAACATTATCATTTGTTGTAATGACCAAACTGCCGTCTTTGATTTCGCCTCGACCATTGTCGCCATTCAGTATCCCAGTTGTGCCTTCAACAACTCCGGCACCGCGAATCGGCGCATTTCCATCCCAACCATCACCCGGCAATCCGCCGATGTACGCAGCCCATGCCAGTTTGTTGTTCCCTTCGGAAATGACCTGAACGCCGATTTTAGTTTGGTTATCGCCGACTTTGATCATACCGGTGTATTCGCCTTGGATCGCGAACGCTGGTCCGGCTTCGTCGGCTGTCAGGTACGCCTTCTTTGGATCATTGGCATCATCGGCGGATGCTTCGGCGCTGAAGCAGGCAAGGCAACAAATGGTCAGTAAGAGCGATTTCATCGACGTGGGAGCTTTCCGTAGGTGGAGTAAAATGTGATCAGAAGATTCCACGCGAATTTATGGGTCGCGGAATGGAACTACAGCCAGAAGCTTACAAGCTGCACAACAAAAATTGCAACGCCGACGATACCTTTGGCAAACATACCAAGCAACCGCCCGACCATCGCTGCATTGCCGATCTCAGTCCGGAGAGCCGGTTCTGTGCCTTTCCATGCTTCCCCAAGCCAGGCTCCGGCGAACGCTCCGATAGCTGCTCCCAGGATCGCACCGATCACACTTCCGACGATCGGAATCGGAACAACGAACGTTCCTGCAATGCTGCAGACAAATGACAGCCCCATGGAAATCAACATCGCACGACGACTTGCACCTTTTTTTGCGGCTTTAGCAGAACCCATGACTAACTCCAGTAGCTCACCCAGGCCAGCCAAAGCCACACAGATGCCAACAACGATCCACGTCGGACCATGTCCGAAATCGGACGCAAGCAAGAAGATTCCAAGCATGCCAGTCATCAGCCAGTTGCCGGGGAGCAAAAACAGGTTGCTGACCAACGCTGCTGAGTTCAATGCGATCAGCAAACTGACCCACAACCAGTAGCTCATTCCTGCTCGCCAATCGTCTGCAGGACTTCAGTTGCTTGTTGCCGCACGCTGGATGCGAAGAATTTCTGTTCCATTTCACGCATCAGTGACAACAAGGCATCCTGATCATCTTTTGCAATCTGCGGCCAAAGATCGCCAACAGCTCGAAGGCAATTGCTGGCCACCTGGGTCTCTTCAATCTCGTGACGGATTTTCGCCTGCTGCATTTCTTCGGGGGTCACGGGAGTCTTGTCGTTCGAATTCGAAGTGTAAACATAGGGTTTCATCGAATCCGTCATCAGTTGCATCATGGTCGAGACGCCGTCAATGGATCCATTGCGGGCCAAGCCAATTGCGGCATTCGCCTGAGCCAGATGATTGCTGTCCCCGAGCATTGATCGAAGTTGCTGCAACGATTCGGGCCCACTGACGCTCGCCAGTGCATAGGCGGCAAGATGCCGGATCACCGGATCGGGATCCTGAGCTGACCGGCGAAGTTGTTCAAGAATTTCCGGATCGGAAATTGTTGCTTCCGCAAGTGGCAGGTGTCGTTCCGCAAGTGGCGGTGCGGCGGTTCTGGCGGCGACTGCTGCTGAATATCCTGTGGCGTCGTCGAAATGGCGACCTGCAATCAGTGAGACAGCCATTAAAGCGCTCTTCCGAACCACGGTGTCATGCTTGTCCGCCATTGCCTCTGCCAGTACTGGAAGCGTTTTTTCATCGGCATTAAGCGCCCCCATTGTTCGTGCCAGGAATTCCAATTGGCGAATCGACTCATCGTCGGTGCCGTTTGACGCAAGAGATTCACTGAAAAGCTTCGTGAGCGAATCGACGACAATCGGATTCTGAGCAAGTGGTTCCCGATCAGTTGGCGGTGAAATCTGTTCGTTGTGCAGCAGATGTGCCAAGCCCTCTGCGGCTGGCCAACGACGAAGCTCGTTTTTGCTGCTGATGTCGGCGGTAAGGTGCGTCCAGTCGTTTTCCGTGTGTGCCAGTTGCCCGAACAGAGCCCAAACAGCGACGACCGCCATGACAATTAAGGCCGGAATCAGAAAGAGCTGAACGATAAACCCAGCTGATGGCGGTGTGACCGGCGGCAGTTCTTCCGGCCTTGATCGTTCAAGTCCTGAAGATTCAGATACCAGTTGCTCAGATTCAGACGCCATCGCAGACCTTGCTTCGTTTTTGCCAGGAACACGCTCAAATTTTCCACCGACATCATAATAAGCGCGTCGGCACCGATTTGCAGTCACAGGGGAAAAACAACGGCATTCGAGAATTATCCATCTCATTAAAACCCCGCAAATATCGCATCTTAATGGTTGCTGCGGGTATTCTATGCGAGTGTTGAGAATTAAGCCACAACTCCCCCTAGGTGGTCCCGCGTCGTTTTGCGGACAAAAGCCGCCGCCCTATGATGCCACAGCTTTGCATTTCAGCTGATCGTTAAAGTTCGCAGTTGGGATTTCAGCGGGCTGTTGAATCTGCTTTGCAGGCATGCCTTTTGAATCGATGGTTTCTGACCAGCATGGTGGCCGAATAAACAAAAGCCCGATGGTCGGGTTCGCCTGTGCTGCGTAAAGCAGCGTGGTATTGCTGGCTGGATTAACCAAATTCAGATTGATTTTTCGTGGAGCGGGACTAAGGATGGCCGAACAGAAGGCGACAAACGTTACATGGCATGCACACAACATCACTCGCGAAGACCGCCAGAAACTGAACGGGCACCGTGGAGCAGTTCTGTGGTTCACCGGTCTGAGCGGCTCTGGAAAAAGCACGATCGCGAACGCAGTGGATCAGATCCTGCACGAATGCGGTGTGCGTACCTTTGTGTTGGATGGCGACAACATCCGCATGGGACTGAACAAGAATCTTGGTTTTACACCGGAAGACCGCAACGAAAACGTCCGCCGTATAGGTGAAGTCGCCAAGCTGTTTGCTGATTCCGCGACGATTCTCTCCACAGCGTTCATTTCGCCTTACAGGGCTGACCGAGACCTCGTCCGCAGCCTGCTTCCGGCCGGAGAATTTATAGAGATTTTTATCAAGGCCAGTCTTGAAACCTGCGAATCTCGCGACCCAAAAGGGCTGTATAAGAAGGCTCGCGCGGGCGAAATCGAAAATTTTTCTGGCATTAGCGCGCCTTATGAACCGCCTGAAAAGCCAGAGGTAATTCTGGATTCCAACAATAAGGGCATCGAAGAACTGGCTCGTGAAGTGGTTGACTATCTCACAAAGGCTGGAATTCTAAAGTAAATGGCTGACAACGAGTTGCGTTGTCGACGGATGAAATTCATGCAGTGAACGGTATCGATCACGGTATGGAACAACTGAAATCTCAACTTGACGTGCACTCCATGTAAGTGAAACAGGAAGTGGCGACATGATGTCGCTGCCATTCCCTTCGGGATCTGATCTGATCCTGTGAAATCGCGGGGCCTTTCAGGATGAAAGAGCCGCGACCTTCCACTGTTTTGAAAGGATGCTCCGGATGATTTCCGTAAGTGCAATGGTATTTGTGTGCGTTTCTTTGTCGCTTGTTGCGATGGGTCCAGATTCCTCTCACCCTTCTGTTTCTTCTGACGCTGAATCAACGAATCTCACGAGTCTGAAAGCATCGAAAGTTGCTGCTGAAGCGGGTGATGTTCCTGAAGCCAATGTCGTATCGGCCGGAAAATGGCTGGATTCATTTGAAGATGCCAGAAAGCTCGCAATCGGAAAGAACATTCCCGTCGTGCTTCACTTTGAAGCTGTGTGGTGTGGAGCATGTCGGCAGATGGATTCTGCAGTCCTGAATCAGCCCGCTGTGCTGGATCATCTGGGAACGACAGTGATTGGTGTGCGCGTCGATGCCGATCGAGATCCGGATCTGATAGCAAAACACGGAATTTCTTCACTTCCCACTGAGGTTGTCATTGGTCCAGACGGAAAGGAAATCGGTCGCTACACCGGAAACGCGTCGTTGGACGAATACATGACGCGTCTGACTAAATCCGTTGCAACAAACGCAGCCAGCCAAACTGCTGCACAGCCCGAGGATGATGAGAATCTTCGCCGTTGCCTGCTGGTCATGCGGGACGGCAAAGTCGTGGGGCTTGGTGGCTTCTGCCCGGTGGCGATGATTCGAGATAAGAAATGGTTAAAGGGGAGCGAAGAATTTGTTGGCACTTACGATGGTGTCGACTATTTCTTCATGTCCGCCGAAGAGCGAGAGACTTTCTTAGCTAGCCCGAAACAATTCGTTCCCGGACTTCACGGTTGCGATCCAGTAGAACTCCAACTTGGAAAAGTCGCACAGACGGGCGCTATCGAATTGGGCGCCTTCTATAAGGGACGGCTGTTCTTTTTCAGGTCTCAATCGAATCGCCGCTTGTTTCAGAACAATCCCGGCTGGTACGCTGATGGAATGCCCTCGGATGAGATTCAAAATCCTCACGCGTTTCCATTTCTGAAATCTATGACTCTGAATTGAGTGGTTTCGTGGATCCCATAGAATGACAGCTTTGGCATTACGTCGTGTTATTGACCGCCGATATGTGTTGCGAAGTATAGGCGTTGCACTCAGCCTGCCTCTGCTCGACGTAATGATGCCAAGGGCATTTGCCGCTCCATCAAAGTTCCGGCCACTCGCCAAATCACTCGGAGCGCATCCGCGATTGATCTGCTGTTATATTCCCAATGGCGTCAATATTCTCGAATGGGTGCCGAAGACACACGGCAAGGATTATCAACTTTCGCCCTCCTTGGAAGTGCTCAAGGATCATCGATCAGATTTTTCCGTGCTGTCAGGCCTTGGCCATCCGACATCAAAAGGCGGACATAGCGGTGCAGATACCTGGCTGACGGGCGCCGATCTTGAATCCGTGCCTGGCAGTGATTATTCCAATTCTGTGTCTTTCGATCAGGTCGTCGCTGAAGTTCATGGCCGTGAAACGCGAATCCCGTCTCTGCAGTTTTCGGATCAATCAGGGACTGGCGCAGCTGGCCATTCACACACATTGTCATTTGATCGCAGTGGCACGCCACTTCCTGCTGAGAATTCACCAAAACGTATTTTTGAACGTCTCTTCGTTCCGGATACTGCTGCTGATCGATCCGCAGCATTGCAGACATTCGCGGAAAAGAAATCCATCCTCGACGGTGTGTTAGCAGAAGCACAATCTCTGCGTCGGCGACTTGGCAAATCTGATCAGCAAAAGCTGGATGAATACCTGACGTCCGTGCGGGAAACAGAAGACCGAGTCCAGCGGCTGGAACAATGGATTGATGTACCAAAGCCTGAAGTGTCATCGCAGGATCTCCAATTGGGCAGCCAGCCAGCCAATGCTCACGATCGACCAATGTGGCTGGATGTGATGCTGGAAGTGACCTATCTGGCGTTTCTGACAGACACAACCCGCGTGGTGACCTTCGAATGGTCCCGCGAAGCCGGTGGATATGGCGGAGGTGGTGAAAATCATCACGAATTGTCTCATCACGGCGGCGATGCTGGAATGCTGACGAAGCTCGCTGAAATCGATCGGTTTCACGTGAGCCGACTTGCACGGTTCAAGGAATTCCTGAAAGCGACGGCAGACAACGATGCAACGATGCTCGACAACACTGCGATCGTTTTCGGTTCCGGGATGAACTCCGGTGAGGGTGGCGAACATTCACCGAAGAATCTGCCGCTGCTCGTCGCGGGTGGTCAAGGCCTTGGTCTCAAGCACGGTCAACACCTTGCATACGACTTAAACAATCATCCGCCGCTATCGAATGTTCTGCTCACGCTGGCGCAACAGCTTGGTGTGCACGTTGACACATTTCGGGATTCGACTGGTACGATCACGGGACTCACTTAGAGCGAGTGGAGACACCATCAACTCCCAATTGCGTTAGACAAGAAGCCAGATGGTGTCATTGTGGTATGAATAGAAAAAACTTGCTCTGTCCCAATTGACTTGAGCCTCAGGCTCTAGCCGATTCGAAAACAGAGAATCGGCTATCCCATCGCACCTCGCTGAGTTACGTACTTTTTGTCGGAGCGTGCATTGCGAACTGTCGCAATTCGAATTTCATTGAGTTTTTCCGTGACCTGCGTGTATTTGCACATGTTCATTCGTATCCTACCGCCCAACTGCGTACTCATCGTCAAGCGGCATGGTATGGGAATTGGTTGAGTTCAAAACGAACGTCTTTTAGCTGGAAGTTACTGTCGTGTGCGGAATTGCAGGAGCCCTCTGGTGGAATCCGTCAAAGGCAATTGATGCACAGACCCTGCGGCGAATGACCGACAGCATTCGCCATCGTGGCCCGGATGCGGATGGACACTATTATTGGCCCAATACTGCGACATCGAACGTCAGTGGTCGCCCAAAGAATTTGACCGATCCGCAAGTCAGCGGTGTTGCTTTGGGACACAGGCGTTTAAGCATCATAGATGTTGCTGGCAGCGCACAGCCGTTGGGTAACGAAGACAACAGTATCCAGATTGTCTTCAATGGCGAAATCTACAACTACTCCGAACTGCGAGTTCAGCTCATCGACGCGGGGCACAAGTTTCGCACCGAAGGCGACACAGAAGTCATCGTTCATCTCTACGAACAATATGGTTTGGATTTCGTCAAACATCTGCGCGGCATGTTTGCTTTGGCGATCTGGGATTCCAATCGTCAGCGGCTGGTGATCGCACGTGATCGAGCTGGTAAGAAGCCATGTTACTATCGGATGGAAGAGGGTCGGCTGTCGTTTGCGAGCGAACTCAAAGCACTGTTGCAGATTCCTGATGTTCCTCGAACACTCAATCGACACGCCGTGCTGCAGTTCCTGACGCTGCAATACGTGCCGCATCCACACTGCATTTTGGAAGGATTCCATAAACTGCCGCCAGCGACCATCGCTGTACTCGAGAACGGTAGCCTATCGCTTCACAGCTATTGGGCTGCTCCCTTTGATCAGCCCGACCTCAGTCGAACGACCGTTGATGACTGGCGAGAAGAGCTGGATGCCACGTTAACCGAAGCCGTCCGCCTGCGACTTCGCAGCGATGTGCCACTGGGAGCATTCTTGTCGGGCGGCATTGACTCAACCGTGATTTGCGGTTTGATGCAGACTCAACTGCATCGTCCGGTGCAGACGTTTTCCATCGGCTTTCCTATCGCCGCCTTCGACGAACGTGCTTACGCGCGGCAGGCGTCGCAGCATTTGGGAACGGAACACCACGAGGCCGTCGTCACGCCGGATGCTTTATTGACATTACCAAAGCTGATTTGGCACTACGATGAGCCGTTTGGCGACAGCTCGGCCATCCCCACCATGTATCTGGCGCAGATGACACGCCAACATGTGACCGTAGCGTTGACGGGCGATGCAGGCGATGAATTGTTCTGCGGCTACGAACGCTATCGAGCTGTCAAAGTCACCGGAATGACGGATTTTCTGCCTCGCTGGCTGCGGCGATTTGCATCGTCTGTCATTTCGCGAATTCCGGCTTCTGCCGAACATCGTTCGTTTCGGCGTCGTTTAAAGCGGCTGATGGAATCACTGGCGCAGGATCCAGAACAGCGATATCTGAACTTTATTACCATCTTCAATTCATCCAGACTGGAATGGCTGGTCACTCCTGAACTGTGGGCACTGGCACAGAACGATGATCCTGCGGCATGTGTTTTTGACGCTTACAAACGCTATCCAACACGCGACTTTGTGACTCGCACAACTGCCACGGATCTCGAGACGTATCTGCCGTGCGACATCCTGACGAAAGTGGATATCGCCAGCATGGCGGCATCGCTGGAATGCCGATGCCCGATGCTGGATCATCATGTAATTGAACTTGCGGCTCGTATGCCGATTGAAGTGAAGCAGACGTTAAAGCAGTCGAAGAAAGTACTAAGCGAAACCTTCAGCAGGCTGATTCCTCGCGACATTCAGACTCGCAAGAAAATGGGCTTTGGCGTTCCGATTGATCATTGGTTTCGCGACGAACTGAAGCCGTTGCTGCACGACGTTCTGCTCTCCCCGCGATGCCTGCAGCGCGGATTGTTGAACGAATCTGCCGTCCGCCAGTTGATTGAAGAACACACATCCAGCCGCTTTGATCACGCCTATCGCTTGTGGAACCTGCTGTGTCTGGAACTCTGGCAACGCATGTATCTGGATGCGCCGCCGCCGGTCTCAGCTCCGACAACACTGGCATAATTCTGACACGACACAAAACACCGTAGGACGGGTCTCCCGACCCGTCCGGAACTATCATTGCGTGCGTGGAAAACTTCGGGACATTTCTGTAACGACGTTCGCCTGAGCGCGAGAATCTGCGAACACGGAAACCCACCGGCTGGTGACGGTGGCTACACCATGGCAAGAGTCTCAGTCATAACCGGGTGCTTCAAATCAGGGCGGGACTGGAGTCCCGTCCTACAAAGGCTGATGTGCCTATGTCGAATCTCGATTTTTAGACGCGTACCACGCATGCAGCCATTGTTTGGGCACACCAATATGCCGCACGACAACGCGTCCAAGATACGCAGCGGCATGCTCAAAGCGGAAGCCTGCTTTCGTTGCGACAAACGTCACTGTCACGTCCGCACAAACCGCCACACCACATGATTCGCCAGTCTCCGAATCAAGTCCCGATGGCACATCAATCGACAATACCCGCGCCTCGGATCGATTGATGTTCTCGACAATTTCAAAATATGGACTCTGCAACGTTCCGCGAATCCCTGTTCCCAGCAGAGCGTCGACGAGCCAATCCTGAGCCGTCAACTGTGAAACAGCCACGCGCAAGGATTCTGCATCCGCTTCCACCACCGTTATCCCGCAGCGATCCAAGAACGAAAGATTCGATTCGCCATCTGCCGTCAGCGTTTTCCCCGCACGAACCAGATGGACTTCGCATTCCAGGCCGTCGGCGGCCAGTAGCCTCCCCACAGCCAAGCCGTCACCGCCATTGTTACCCGGTCCGCAGGCTATCAAGATTCGGCCGTTTGGTTTCTCCGATTGCAGGACCTCGCAAACGCCACGTGCGGCATTTTCCATCAGCAGTAAGCCGGGGATGCCCAGTTCCTGCACGGCTGCGGCATCAATTTGACGAATCAGGCGGCTTTCCAGATATTCCACGCGGAATTCCCTAAAACTAACTCCTGCAATTCACGGAACCACGATGTCCCGTTGTGTTTGAGTGTTTTAGTGCATCCGCATAGACTCTGCACCTGTTCGAATTTTTTGCACAGATTTGTTTGCGGGTATTCCTGAGTGATTGACAGTTACAACGATCGCTGGGCACTGATCACAGGCGCTTCCTCCGGGATCGGTGCGGAGTTCGCCAGGCAGCTTGCTGGTCGAGGAATGCACTTGATCCTGGCAGCTCGGCGAAAAGACATGATGACGGAACTGGCGACCGATTTGAATACGCGACACGGCACGCGTTGCCATATCGTCGCGATCGATCTGTCCGATCCGGACGCCAGTCGCCGCTTGTTCGAAGAGCTTCGTCGGCTGCAGGTCGATGTGGAACTGCTCGTGAATAACGCGGGCATCGGTCTGATTGGACAAATTCAATCAACTTCCCCAGAAGACGTGCGCCGCTTGTTGAATGTGAATTTGTTGACTCTGGCCGATCTGACCTATCGCGTGCTGCCCGGAATGATGAGTCGCGGTCACGGCGCGATCATCAACATGTCCTCACAGGCTGCCTTTCAGCCTGTCGCCTTCATGGCGGCCTATGCGGCGAGCAAGTCTTTCATTCTGCATTTCAGCGAAGCGTTGTGGGCCGAAGTTCGCAGTCGCGGGGTCACCGTGACGGCTGTCTGTCCCGGCGTCACGCGGACAGATTTCTTTGACAAGGCTGGCGCTCACGGATGGCTCGAAAAACACACGTCCGTTACGCCCGCAAAAGTCGTCCGATCTGCTCTGCGAGCGATGGAAAAACGTCGCCAGTACACCGTAACGGGCTGGAAGAACTATTTCCTCACATTGCTTGTCAGGTTTATGACGCGGCGTACGGCAGTGAATGAATCGAAACGGTACTTCAGGCCAAAAAAGATTCACGTCGAAAATGATGCAGCACAAAAACTGACCGGCAATCATCGGGATACAGAATAATCTGATCACCAAATGTTTCAGTTCTTCATGAACCCGTGGCTGTTGATCAGCCTGGCAGGAATCGGTCTGCCAATCGTTGCCCACCTGCTCAGCCGTCGCCGTTACGACGTCGTCGAATGGGCGGCGATGCAGTTTCTGAATCCCTCGAAGAAGACGCGGCGCCGAGTCAAATTAGAAGAACTGCTGCTGTTGCTGCTTCGCATCGGACTGATTTCACTGATTGCACTTTCCGTCACACGACCGTGGTTACCCGGCGGCTGGCTCAGCGGTTATACCTCGGCCGGTTCACGAACCGTCGTCATTGTCATCGACGGTTCGAATTCTATGTCGCGCACGGACGGCGTCAATTCGATGCACCAAAACGCAATGCGGCGAGCCAGTGAATTTCTCCGCACGTTGGGGCCGGACGATAACGTGGCATTGATTGACGCTCGCGACCAACCAAAAACTATAATCGAATCGCCATTGCGCGACATGAAAATGGTCGAACAGGAAATTCGCAAACTTCCACCACCGGGCGGTTCCTGCGGAGTGCTTGCGGCACTCGAAAAATCCATCGCGATTCTGGGTCGTTCCAGTTCGTCCGCACGCGAGGTCGTTGTATTCACCGATCGGCAGAGCAAAAGCTGGAAGTCCGACAACGAACCAGAGTGGATTCGTTTTGATGATCTCGTCAAGTTTCCGTCTGTGCGACCTCACGTGTGGTCAGTGGATGTTGCACCGCATCTTGGGCCAGTCGTTCGCAATGTTTCAGTAGGGCGAATTGAACTTTCGCGTGAAATGACGGTGCCCGATTTTCCGGTGCGATTGAAAGTTTCGATTCACAATGAATCAAACGCTGAAGCTCAGATTCCACTGCGGCTGCTGCTGGACGGACAGCCACTGGCTGGCAAGCTGCAAAGCCCAACGGTACCAGCACACGGTGAATCCGTGGTGGAATTTGATCACGCATTGCGTGCGGATGGAACACATATTCTAAGCGTTGAAGCAAACATGTCTGATGATGCAATTGCGGTCGATAACATCAGTCACGCGGCCATCCATGTTGCAAAATCCCTGGAAGTGCTGTTGGTCAATGGAACGCCGTCAGCACAGCCGGCAGACCGTGACAGTTTTTTTGCGGAACTGGCATTCGCCCCTCCAGAAGGCAAGCCGCCATGGGTCAAAGCGAAAGTCGTGGAAGCAGCGGATTTACGCCCCGAAGATTTCCAATCAGTTTCCGCAGCCATCCTCTGTAACGTCGGCAGGATTTCACCGGAAGTCGCATTTGCCCTCAAGGATTTCGTCGCGGCTGGCAATGGCTTGATGATCACGAGCGGAAACAAAACGACGCCAGAATCTTTTCAGGCCAGTTTCGTCGATTCCGGACTTTTGCCGCAGCTGCAGATCGTGCGAACTCGCGAAGCCCCGCCACAGGCTGAACAGATTATTCGAGTCGCCCCGCTGAGCATTCAGCCCGGCTGGCTGGATCGCTTTCGTTCAGATCCCGCCCGAAGTTTTCTGAAAGCGACTTTCGAGACATGGTGTCTGACAAAAACAGGCCCCGCAGCCAAGTCATCCGTCATGGTTGCATCGCCTGCGCCCGCATCGACTGTTAACGCGCCATTGAAAAATGCACAGCCAGAAGCTGCGGCGGACGTTGCCTCAACATCAGCACCGGTGATACTTGCTTCCCTATCGACCGGCGATCCATTGCTCCTCGAATCGCGATGTGGCGACGGGTTCGTATTGGTGATGACGACAACATTGGACCGTAGCTGGAATGACTTGCCGACGCGATCCGATTTCGTACCCTTCCTGCATGAGGCCATCTTTCACGCAGCATCGTCGCGCAGCCATCGCAATGTGGATTTTGGTGAACCTCTGATTGCGCGACTGCAGCGTACCATCATCAGTGACGTAACTCCTCAATCCGGGGATTCTCAGCCTGGAGCAATTCAATCTATACAGGAGCCCACCGATGAAACAGCAACAATTGTAGCGCCCGGTGGTATCACCACACAGATTCCCATCACAGCCGCGAACTCAAATACAGTCAGACGCACATCGACGCAGACCGAAGCGACTGTCGTTTTTTCTGACACATTCACACCCGGCGTCTATGCGATGGCGAAAGAGGCCAACGCAAAATACCCGGAACAACACGATGGTTTCGTTGTCAACTATGATCATTCCGAAGACGATCTCACACATCTTTCAGCGGATGACAAAGCGAGGCTCGCCACGAATGACCGCATCCGTTTTTCGTCATCACTTGATGATCTGTCAAAGCGCATGTACGGCGACGAGAGCATCACAGAACTTTGGGCCGTTCTGTTAACGCTGTTTCTAATATTCCTTGTCATCGAACTCCTTCTGACCCGACGTGCGATCCGCAAAGGCTACGGCAATGACAAGTTGATTTCCTCGCCATAGCAAACGGAATACAAGCATTGAATCACTCGCCAGTTGATGTCATACCAATTTAGAAATGTCACATACAGTCCAATTTAGAAATGTCACAATGGTGTGGTTTCTGAGGGACCGATGGCGAAGTTGCGATTGAGTGCGAAAGAGCGCGTGGGAGTGGAAGTTCTGTTGAAGGTTTCAAAGTCGTCCATCAGTTTGGCAAAGGCCTCTGAATTACTGGGAGTCAGTTACCGGCAGATCCTTCGAATCTGGAAACGTTATCAGTCGGAAGGGACCGCAGGTCTGAAGCACGGTGGAGTATCTGGAAAAGATCGATGGCGAAGAGTGGAGTGAAGAGACTCTGCGTCAGTGGCTGATCGAGGCGGGAATCTGGTCCGCTCGTCGGCGAGGTTCTCCGCATCGTCGATGGCGTGAGCGTCGTGAGCACTGGGGCGAACTTGTTCAGATGGACGGATCAGACCACGACTGGTTCGAAGGCCGTCGCGATCGCGCCACGATGATGGTCATGGTGGACGACGCGACAAACTGGACTCATGCGAAGTTCTTTGAAAGCGAAACAACAGCAGCAGCGATGACCGTGTTTGGCGAGTATGTTGAGCACTACGGTCTGCCTTGTGCTTTGTATGTGGATCGGGCCAGCATTTACGAAACGACGCGGGATTCTACAGTGGATGAGGCATTACAGGACTCTTCACCGCTGACACAATTTGGTCGGGCAATGCAGGTATTGGGCGTCGAACTGATCCTCGCTCACAGCGCTCAGGCGAAGGGCCGCGTTGAACGTCGTCATGGAGTCTTTCAGGATCGATTTGTGAAGGCACTCCGACTGCAGCAGATCAGCACGCTGGAGTCCGCGAACTCCTTTTTAGAACACGAATACCTCGATGAATTGAATGAACAGTTCCATGTCGTTGCGAGGTCGCCAGCGAACCTGCATCGTTTAATTCCACGCAGCATGAAGCTGGATCATGTCTTGTGCTTCCAGGAGCAACGCGTTGTTCAGAACGACGGGACGATCTCGTGGTGTAACCGGATATTTCAGCTAAGTGCTGAGCATCAAAAGTTGTCGTTGACGCGAAAAAAGATCATGGTGAGCGAGTTGTTGGATGGCACAATCCGGCTGACATTTGGAACACGCGTCTTGACATGGGCAGAAGTCTCGACCCGCCCGTCGAGGACGAAGCAAGACCCAAAGCGGGCGGCTGCAGGAAAAGCTCCCCACAAGCCCGCAGCGAACCATCCATGGCGTCGTCCACGTTGAGGCAGTCAGACACGTTGAGGCAGTCAGACACGCTCGCCGCGTGGCGGAGCTGTTTCGCTGCGGTCCGCTTGCCCTCCCCGCAGCGAAACAGCCCCGCAACACGGATCTCCAATGTGACATTTCTAACTGGGCGAACCCTGTGAGATTTCTATCTTACCAGAACTTTCCTGGCGCTAGCTTTGACGGTTCGATCGTGTAAGCTGATCTCAAGCTCTTTGGATTTCTCGTTACCAGACAGCATCCGCAGCGTCACCTGCATGGCGACGGTGGCAAACCTTAGTTCTTCCGCATTTACTGAGCGAGGTTCGCCGGATTCGATGTAGTACAAACTCGGCCAGGTTTCGGATGACGGCACCGGCCAGCCGAACTGGTCCGCAGCCGCGACGTCGGCAGGATGCAATGTGTCCTGAGTGTCAATCGAATAACTCATGCCGTTCACCATCTTTGCGTTCTGTTCCGGGTCTTCGGAATCCGCCATAAACATCATACGAACAGTCTTTGGGTTGTCGAAAAACATGATGCCGATTTCCTGGCCCATCTGCCCCATCGTTACGGCGTGAAATGCCGTTTCCTTCAGTTCCGGACAGGAAATCTCAACGGTGAGTTCAGGTTTAACTCGGGTGTAAATTCTTGACTTGTAGTACTCGGCAGACGCCATGAAAAAATCACCGAGCATGGCTGCAGTTACCCCCGGCTGTTGAATGAGTGCCCCGAACGCAGGGGCACTTCCAACATTGTTTTCCTGCAGCGACTTATGGACAAGATCCAGCATTTGACATTCCTGTACAACCACATCGCATGAAATGGCATCGGCTGTCTTCTGAAGTTCCATACGATTGCTCAACTGACGCACGATGAGAACCGTTGGTCGCGCAACTTCCCCCTGCATTGGGTTCAGGATTGCTTCTGCAATGACGCGAGCAATCATGTTTTCTGTTGGTGCAGTCATACACAATTGCTGCGCTCGAACGACACCATCTGCTGGCGCGCCCACAAGTATGATCCATGGCTGGATGGGTTGCTGGGTTTCGGGATCGGGAACCCATGTATCAACGGTTCTCCAGTCGACCTCCCAGATTTGCTCATCACTTTGCAGCAATTCAAGTATTTCTTCGAGAGGAAACGGTGTTGATTCGGGATTAAATCTCTGTTTGCGAAGAATCCGAACCAACTCCGGAATTTCGTCGGCGACTTCCACGTCAATCTTCAACTGTTTCAGCGGCGTGCGGATTCTCCGAGCGAGCTCCGCATCGACGATACGAATCTTCTTTGGACGTCGTGGTTTGCCAGAATCAGGCTCAGACATTCCTTCGCAGAGTTCGCACAAGACGCTGTCAGCACTCAGTGGAAATTCTCCCGGTGAAATATGAACAGCCTCGTTAGTTGCAATATTGATGAGCGACATCAACCAATCCTGGTGAGGTACATCGCTATCCCAATCAACGTCCAGATTCTGACTATGTCCGTTGTCATCCAGAATATCAATGTCGCAAAACCAGGCCTCACTTTTTGCAGGCAACGATTTAACATTCGCGAGTTCTTCGGCTGCCACCTCAGCGATATCTTCGGGTGTCAGATCCGGTTCAGATGGTGCCATTTTTCGATGTACAGAACTCAGCCATGGGAGTGCCTCGGGAGTCGATTTCCACAACGCGCGGAAACATTGGCAGTACGCATCGGCTTCATCTTCTTCGCCTGCTTCGAACGACTCGATCTCGTAGGGACTGACACTCTCCTGATCCAGCAGTTTCGGGCCAATGTACGGATTCTGTTTCAGTTGAATTTCCAGCTTTGATGCCAGTTCCTCACTTGGGCCGTACTTCTGGAACTCCAGACAAACGCGGGTCAACGCGATGAATGGGGTGACCTCATCCTCATACTCGTCAAGTAGTGGCCATGCTTTGTGCATCCAGTTCATGTTGCAGTACCATTCGAGCAACAGCCATCGAACTCCCTGATTGTCGTTGGGATTCAATCGCAGCATTTCCTCCATGTGCTCGATAGCGTTTTCGTGTTGCCCTTGTGCAATCAGAAAATTTATCAAGGCAACGCGAGCTCGCATATATGGTCGCGTTTCAGCCAGTATCCAGAAAATCCCAACGTGATCTCGAAACTCGGTCGCCAAATCCAGTTCACCCAGCTTGAGTGCGTTCTCAAGCATTTCGAGCGTCTTTTTCGGCGAGCGTTGAGCAAGAGCGACTTCGACCATGGCATCCAGATCGTGTGCTTTCGCAGTAGACTTCTTTTTCGATGATTTGGATTTACTGCCGGTCTTCTTTGACTTCGGTCGAACTTCCTGAACGTCGTCCAAAACTCCGCCTTCTTCAAGGGCAGGCAGAATTGTGGCAAACAATTCGCTGAGGCTCATGCCGGAACTCTGCATGAGTTGCAGCAGCAGTGCCATGGATTCCGGATCACCGTGCGGCAGCCCCATTTCTTCGAAGACTGCCGGCAAGTCCTGCAGGTTTGCGGGGGGGGTGAGGTCCTGTTTTTTTGATTTCTTCCTGGCCATTGCTGTGCTTTTGGGCTTTCAGACTGCGTAGCATTTTGGAGGACTGTTTTGATCACAACCGATCAACGTCGTTCCAAGCCATCAACCTTGAACATCGTGCGATTGTCCAGAGCAAGATGCCCGGCCGAAAGTTCGTATGAGACATTCGTTGTGACTGACCGTTAGACCAGATGTTCGCCAATTCAGCGATTCGCGTCCTTTACGATCGGGTTCGTAAGGCAACCGATACCCGTGATTGTGACAGCAACTTCGTCGCCATTTTCCAGAGTGAAATTGTCGTCAGGCACAATGCCAGTACCGGTCATCAGGAATGCACCATTCGGAATGTCGTTCTCTCGAAACAGCCACGCAACAAGTTCTTCCGGAGTTCGTTTCATCTGACTCAACTTTGTGGCATCCGATGTCACGACTTTGCCGCCTCGTCGAATTTCCAGCTGAATATCGATGGCATCCGGATTGAGCGGGCCATCAGCAAGTAGCACACAAGGTCCAAGTCCGGCACATTGCTTGTACATTTTTGCCTGCGGCAGATAGAGCGGATTTTCACCTTCGATGTCGCGTGCCGACATATCGTTCCCGATGGTGTAACCTACGATCCTGCCAGCTTTGTTGATCGCCAGTGTGAATTCTGGTTCCGGAACACTCCAGGCGCTGTCGTATCGAACGCGAAGCGGTACACCCGGCCCTGAGACTCGGTTGGCAGTTGCCTTGAAGAAAATCTCAGGGCGATCAGCTGTATAGACTTTGTCGTAGTGAGATGCCGCAGCTTCGGATTCTTCCATCCGAGCGACCTGACTACGCTTGTAAGTGACACCAGCCGCCCAGACTTCCTGTTGATCGATGGGAGCCAGAAACTGTACCTCGGAAGACGGCAACAACTTTGTGTCAGGCTTCAGGAGAAAGCGAGCCAGACCAGCAGGATCTGAAGAGTTCAGAATATCCATCAGTGAATGACATTCATCAATCTGAGTCAGATCAAGCGGCTGAACAGTTTTATCGTGAACAGCTGCTACACGGAAAGAGCCATCATTCAGCCGAATTCGAGCCAGTCTCACGAGTTTGTTCCTGCGTAAAAGGTGAGTTTCAAGATTATGTGAGTCTCCTGTTGTGTGGCAAAAGAGTCACCTCTTTCGTCGGGATACACTCAGAGAAACTTTCAAGTTATACTCCAATTAAATCCAATTGTTTAGTTAGACAGCGCCACTTTGTGCCGAACACTGTTATCGAAAAAAGACGGAAGGCTTTGATCTTTCCCATTCCAGAGGCAAAGTATCCCAAAATGACTCCTGATATCGTTCGACTTTGCAACCAAACTCGTCGCCACCTTCTGCAGACGGCGGGGCTTGGACTTGGCACTATGGCGCTTCAATCCCTTTTTGCAAAAGAGAATGAGAGTCCGGCAGCGGGCAATTCAAGGCCAACATCATCTCCCTTGACCGGCCCAAAGCAGCCCATGTTCGTTCCCAAAGCGAAACGCGTCATCTATCTGCACATGGCCGGGTCTCCATCGCAACTGGAACTGTTTGAACATAAGCCGGATCTCGACAAACTCCATATGCAGGATTGCCCGGCGAGTTTTCTTGAAGGCAAACGGTTTGCGTTTATCAAAGGTGTTCCGAAAATTCTTGCGGGACAATTTTCGTTTCGTCAATACGGTGAAAGCGGCCAGTGGATCAGTGAACTCCTGCCACATTTTGCAGGCGTGTCAGATCGCGCTTGCGTCATCCGTACCGTACAGACTGATCAATTTAATCACGCTCCGTCGCAATTGTATATTCACACCGGTACGCCTCGACTGGGAAATCCGTCGCTCGGTTCGTGGATCAACTATGGTCTGGGTAGCGTTAACGAGAATTTGCCAGGATTTGTTGTGTTGTTATCTGGCGGCAAAACTCCGGATGCCGGGAAGTCGCTGTGGGGTTCAGGATTTCTGCCGTCGGTATATCAGGGCGTTCAATGTCGGACGACTGGCGATCCGGTGTTGTACCTGAGCGATCCAGTCGGCATGGATCGCAAATTGCGTCGTCGAATGCTCGACACTTTGGCAGAAATGAACGCCGCTGAATTTGAACGTAACGGTGACGCTGAAACACAAACTCGAATTTCTCAGTACGAGCTGGCGTATCGAATGCAGACGTCCGTTCCCGAAGTCATGGACATCTCAAAAGAGCCAAAGCACATTCTCGAAATGTACGGGGCTCAACCTGGATACGTCTCACCCGCCGAAAGCGCGGATGATCCTCGAGTTTTGTACAAGGGAGATGATCCGACGTTCCCAAACAACTGCCTCCTCGCACGGCGTTTGATCGAATCGGGTGTCCGATTTGTGCAGTTGTACGACTGGGGCTGGGACCATCACGGTTCGTCACTGGGTGAAAGTCTTGACGAGACGCTGCCCATCAAATGTGCACAATCGGACAAGCCCATTGCGGCTCTGATCAAGGATCTTGATCAACGTGGCCTTTTAGAAGAGACGTTGATTGTCTGGGGCGGAGAATTCGGCCGCACGCCGATGATGCAGAACAATGTTCATACGGAGTTGAAGAAGGGCTACATCGGTCGCGACCATCACCCGTATGCCTTTACGATGTGGATGGCTGGTGGCGGGATCAAAGGCGGACTGGCGTACGGCAAGACCGACGAATTCGGTTATTATCCGGTCGAGAACCCTGTCACGATTCGCGATATTCAGGCCACTATTCAGCACGTGATGGGGCTTGACCCCCACCGATTCAGTTATCTCTATCAAGGGCTCGACAACCGGTTGATTGGGCCAACGGATGAAGGTCGAGTTCTGACCGATTTGCTGGGCTGAGGATTTCCGAGTTCTATTCGACGACCGGTAGCTCTTCGAATTCATCCAGTTCGTCCAAATCACTGTCACCTTCAACAAAACATTCGACCAGCAGTTCAATGAAGTCAGGCATGGATTCTGCGACCATTTCAAATTCAACTGTGTGATGTCTGAATTGCATCACACCCTCGCGCCCGCCAGCAGTATCGAGACAGTAATAGTCTCCGTCGCCGGTTTCACCGATGACCAGAAAAGTCGTTGGCCAGCAGAATTCGTGACCATCCGGATCAAGGATGCTCTCTTTTCGAACTTCCAGATTGATTCGTAAAACTGCGGCCGGGTCGGCCAGTAGTTCAGCCTCCGATACGAAACCTTCGGAGGCACTGCCGTCATCCGCTCGTGGAACGCCAAGCAGGGCTTCAGGATAGTTCGTAAACACAGCGCGGCAGGCCGATGGAATCGGAGCCTGGCAGAGATTTTCCAACTGCGAAATAGCATCAGAGTTCATGGATTGTTTCACCCTTAATCTTTGCCGTAATGTTTAACTTTTTCCCAGTATTCTTCAAACTGAAAGCCTGGGCTGTTGTCCCCATCATGACATTGGTTGCACGTGCTTTCAACTTGCTTCAGCGTCACTTTTACTTCTTTGATTGCCGCTTCATCGTTTCCAGCCTCAATGAATTCAACATGGCGATTTCCCGGCCCGTGACAATTCTCACATTGATTGCCGCCCAGCAGCCCCTGCAACAGTTTTTCAGAATCGTCCCCCGCGAATTCTTCATTGATGAATCCCGTCTCAAATCGGAAATACTGCTCAGGTTCCCACCCCGTGACGTGACAGGCGATACATTCTGGATCATATGATCGATTGACGCCACGGAGGCGGTCGAAACCTTTGCGTTTGTTGGCAGGGTCAAGACTTTCAAACGCATGAGCATGTGGCGTATCTTTCCAGACTGCGTGAGCCTGCTTGTGGCATTCGCCACATTTTGCAGCACCAACAAACTTACCGCCTGAAGGATGAGGCACCGTGCCATCCGCACTCGCAATAGATTCGGATTTAAGTCGATCCTGATAGGTCTGCATCACCTGAGTCATGCGGTCAGAATCAGCAAACAACTCGCCGCTCAATGTGACCAATTCAAAACGGACGGGATTCTCTGCATCTTCAGGATAGAGACCTATCACTCCAGCAGTCTTGCCTTTCTTGCCGACTTCCAGCAAGCGAACGTTTCCAATCAATTCCGGCTGGTCTTTCCCCTCGCCGAAACTATTCGTTCG
>JANOZG010000237.1:0-1502 GCA_031429275.1 Planctomycetota bacterium | reverse complement strand
ATGCTGCCAGACGCGATTGACTGCAACGCGTGATGGAAACGGATTGCTTTCGGCGAGGACTCGATCGACAAGTTCCATCCTCCCGCTGCCTCCGGTATCATGCAATTCGACACCGCCGTCCAGCGCCGTCAGTAGGTGCCGTTTCGCCGCCGGGCCGTGGTTGTTGTGGTTGCCGCGAATGAAGACGTGTTCGTCTTCGCCTGTGCCATCGCACATGACAAGCACCGGATCGCCCGGCTGTGGCACCGACGACAGTTCCATCCAATGCTTGTTGGCATCGGCAATTTTTCCCATTTGCAGATGTGGGAGCAGTCGCGACCTGAACGCGAGCGACGCCCATGCAGAATCCTTTCGTGCAAACTTGACCCATTCGGCGATTAACCTCGTCAACGAGAAATCAGGAGAAACAAACATCGATTCGTTGGTGAGGCACAGTTTGGCATTTGCTGCGGGAACTTGATCTGTTTGCGTCATCAGTCGAACTTCTCGAACTGCGAACCAGCCGTCGCCGTCATCAATGAATTCGAGATGGCAACGGTGTCCAACGTAGCGTTGGACATCACCAGCCAGACGAATCCACCGATATTCGCCATTAGTATCGATCGGCTGCCGACACCCACCGAACAGCAATTCACTAAACTCATTCATTACGTAACCATCAATGACCAACCGAACTCTCGCGCCTTTACCGGCAGCCAGAATCTGAATTTCCGGATGCGTCAGCTCAAATTCCGCCGACTGAAGCACCCCTTTGAAACCCGGTGATAGCTGAGCCGAATCAATGGAGTCCTCCTCATCAACCGTAATTCCGGCGGATGTCCATTTCATTTGATGCGTCTGACTCGGGTGATACAGCTCTCGATTGCGATCTATGGGACTCCAAAGTTGTTGCAGGAATTCGTTACTTGTGAATGTCCTGACATATGGAGGTCGCTGCTCGTACGACAAATAATTGTACAGCGCATCACCAAACGCCAACCATGTATCGGTATGGCCATCCGGCCGCATCGCGAACGTCCTGGTCATTGGCACGTTGTTGTGCGTCGAACCCCAGCTTCCTTTGATTGACGCCATTTTTTCTGGAAGCGCCGTTTTCCGTTTGCCAAGCCAGTCCTGAATCGTTGTTTCATGGGGAATCTTGCCGCTATCTTGCTTAAGGGCTGCGAATAGCGAGAGTGGATTTGAGAGGTCTCTTGACGATGGATCATTCAGCACTGCAAGAAAAGCAGCCTTTTGTTCATCGCTCAATGCCGCAGGTGAATCTTCGATCGATTCACCGAGTGATTCCAGCAAAAGATTCTTCATGATTTCATGCGTTAGCGAATTCATTCCTTCATTCAGCGCAACCGTGGCATCGGATTGCGATTTCAAAAGGTTTACAAGCAGGGTCGATGCTTCGTCGTTTGAATCAATCCATTCCACGCGCCGCCGGGAACTCTGCAGGAATCCAGACAACGCGTAATAGTCGTCGGCCGTAATGGCATCGAACTTGTGATCATGGC
>JANOZG010000236.1:0-5898 GCA_031429275.1 Planctomycetota bacterium | reverse complement strand
CACCATGTGAACTGTGACGGTTGAATACTCCTGCGATTCGTCGGTCTTTCTCTTCTGTTTTTCGGGTCGGCAGAACTCGAATCTTTGGCAAATCCATCAAATTCAGAACATGAATCACAAACCTCAAACTTTGCCAGGCTTCACATCGCTGGCGGCTCTGGCCGGTTTCGTACTCGGAACTGCGGCTCTGGCGACCGGATTTCCGGCTGTTTTTGCCGATGAAACTCAGGCTCCCGCTGCAAGTGCTGCAGATGAGCCCAAAACCACCACGCGATCGCCAGCACCCCCGGTGACCACAGAGGCTCCGGCGAATTCTGCTGCTGCCGCGAATCTGCCGAAGGCTGACGAGATCCTTACCCAGCTTCGCACAAAACTTGAGGGCCTTGATTCCCTTAAGTGCGATCTGAATCAGACGTCTCTGATTAGCGGAATGAAGCTGACGGCTTCTGGAAAGTACGTGGAAGCCTCCGGAAATAGAGTCAGTCTTCAGTATGTGATCTACCCACTGACTGGCGAAAAACCGGACGACGCGAAGCAGCTGGCTCTCGACGCTGATGCGCCTGTCCTTGACGAAACGAAGAATCGAGGAATTCTGATTCAGGTCAGCGACGGGCAGGTGTTGTCGACTTCATGGAAGAATGGCGAAACGCAGCGAATCAGTCGCCGAAATATTCGCGATGTCCTTGCGGCCGCTGAAGCGACAAAGTCATACGATCCCAAAAACGCGGCGATGGACCTTGGGGTTGGCGGTTTAAGGGGATTAGTGTCGCGTTTGCAAACGACGATGGAATTCGCTCCTGTGAAGCAGATCAAGGTGGGCGAACGTAGAGTTTATGAGGTTACAGGACGATGGAGTGAAAAGGTCCGAAAGGAGATCTTCAAAGTTCCGGAAGATTCTATCATTGATCCAAGACCAGAAGTTCCCGAGTACGTTCGTGTCTACATTGATGTGGAATCAATGCTGCCTCGTCGCATTCAGTTTCTCAAACGCAGCATGAGTCCCACGGAAAAGCTCGTGCGACCCCTGATCACTTTAGACCTGCGAAACATGGTTGTAAACGAGGCTGTAGAAGATGCCACTTTCGTGTTCCAGACGCCGGAAGGCGCGCAGGAAGAAGATCAGACCGAACAGGTGATCCAGATGATTCAACAAAGTATTCTGCCAGCGGCAACTCCTGGTGCGGTACCCAGTGCTGCAGCACCTGAGGGGAAATAGCCGGGCAGGATGCTGCGTTCCGATGGGCAGCCCAACTGAGTTAAACGGAGTGGCGGAATCCCTCAACGGAGTCGACGATGAAGACTGCGCCCACACATTTCGAGTCCTCATGGCGGTCGCTCCTTGCTGGCGGCGCGGGCTCTGTGTTATTGCATGTCGGCCTTTTTCTGGTTGTCGGCCTGTCGTTACGTGGTTGCCAGACGATAGGCATGGGCGATCCGGGAGGCGAACTCTATCGTGACGTTGGACTGATCGTGCTGGACGGTGTTGACGGCGGATCGGCGGATATCGGGAAGGCTCCCGGAGCCGGAAATGATGCTATCAATCAGGCGTCTCCGGATCAGGTGTCTCACGACCTGACTCAGAACAATGCTTCTGACGGTGATGCAAAGACAATCGAGCGATTACCCACAGAAGTACCGGACGTCACGGACCTGTTGAATAGCTCCGAGCATCAATCTGTTAACGCGGGTGATTCCGTTTCAAAGCTACCCTCGTTGATTGGTCCTGGAGATCCAATTGGCGGAATCCAGCGTCCGGCTCAGGGAGGTGGAAGCAAACTGATTGAGCCTCAGGAAGCCGGCGGACTTGCAAAGCTTGGCGGTATCGGCGGACCTGGAGATACGACCTTTATGGACGTTGCTGCGACGGGCAAGACATTCGTCTACCTGATCGATTCCAGCAGCAGCATGTATGGCGGACGCCTGAAGATTGCTCAAAGTCAGTTGAAGAAGAGCCTTCGACTGCTTCAGCCAAACCAGCAGTTTGGTGTGATCTTTTATAACGAATATCGAGAGATTCTGACGTTGCCCGGCCAGAGTGGCCGCAAGATGTATTTTGCATCGGAGCTCAATAAACAGTCCGCGGCCAGAGAGGTAGATCGAATCGTACCGAACAACGGTACAGAGCATAAAACAGCATTGCTGGAAGCGTTGCTTTTGAAGCCGGATGTCGTTTATTTGTTAACGGACGGCGAAGAGCCGGAGTTGTATGAAGCGGACTTAAAAGAGATTGCACGTCACACGGGCAAGACGACGATTCACGTCATCAAATTTGGTGATGGCACAGTCTCGTCACTCAAGACCAGTTGGCTGCAGCGACTTGCTCGCCAATCCGACGGCGAGTTTCGTGAGTTCAAGGTTGATCCATGAAACCGCTTTTCCAGACGGCGATTTTGCATTCTGAAGATTGATCGTCCAAGTCTGGAAACGTCCATCGCCCCTGTCAGTCGCGGTTTAGGTACAGCATTCGCTTAACGCTGGAGTGTTAGACCAATCGAACGCGTTGCACGACTGTCTTTCCAGATGAAAGTTGCCGTTCGGAACGGCTTAACGAGAGCGTAATGGGCCGCTTCACGCTTCATGCGATTGGGGTAATGCAACGGTTGTTCGCATTTCAAGTTGCATTACAGGCCAACAGCATTCGTGGGCGAAGGAGCATGCGGTCCAAACCACAGTCGGATCGTGCCATCATGCAATGCCGCAGAAAGTATTTGTCCATCAGGTGAAAACGCAACCTGATTTGCGACCGCTGGAAGGTCGGAAAACCTGAGCAACTCCTGCCCCGTGGCAACATTCCAAAGATGTACGGCGTTATCATCGCCAGCCACTGCCAGTGTGCGTCCGTCGGGTGAGAAAGCCGCCGTGCGAATGTCGACGCCGTGATGACTTCGCTCCCACCAGGACTCGTTCACATCGCACGGCATCAATCGGAAGGTGCCGAATTTTCGACCAACGACAATTGCCAGTCGCCCGTCCGAATTGTCGCTATCGTTCACAGACGCTGACACAACCTGCTTGCTGACCTGAGTAAGAGTCAGCTTTTGCGGAGCTGCCGCAAGACAATGGATCTCTTCGGGCTCTGTGCGTTTAACAACTCCCGGGCCGCCGACGGTCTGGCTGATGATTTGCCCTTCCGCATTGGCTAGCAGGAAATGATCCGTCGCTAGAAATGCCAGGCCCCGAATTGTGCCGCCGTCCGGATAGGGAAAGGAATGGCTCAGACTGCCATCTACGACGTTCCAGAGGCGGACGACACAATCCCGTCCAGCACTCGCAAGAGTTTTGCTGTCAGGTGAAAATGCCAGAGCCCGAATGTCGCGGATATGACCTTTAAGAACGGACGCTGGCGTCAACGTTTCAGCATTCCAGAGAATGACATTGTCATCGTAGCTTCCCGTCGCGATCCATGCTCCATCGGGGGACACCGCAACGGAGGAAATCAATTGTGTGTGTTTCTCGCCCACTGCAGCGAGCTTTCGCGATTCAATATCCCACGCTCGAACGCATGCATCGTCACCAGCTGTATAAAGTTTCTTTCCATCTGGAGAGAATGCCAAACTCCACGCTTCACTTGGTTGATGCCCCGGCAACTCGGTAAATGCCATGATCGGCTCATGTCGCCACAAGCAGACCCGGCCACCGTTTTCCCCGATGACCCAGGTGGCTGAAGGCTCGTGATACTTGAGCGACTGGATCGTGAATGACGCCGCAAAACCTGATGCTGATTGTTCGTTGGATTGCAGATCCCAGATCTGCAGTTCGGGTCTCGATGGTCCGATGGCTACGCGACTGTCGGTCGCATCGATGGGGATTGTACTGTTGCCTGGAAAAACCAGTCCAAGACCGAGCGATCTTCCAGAGGGACCAAAGGCAACGGAATCAGCGGTGTCAGGGAGGTCAGTCGTTTTGGAAACAGTTTTCAATTCCGGCCATTTGAGAATTTCAATCTGTGGTGGGCCTTTGGATGCGGCGGCAAGCAGATGGCCGTCAGCGGAAAACTGAAGGGCCAATCCCAATCCCGTGGTGACTTCTGTGCTGGCAATTGAAGGTCCAACGATTGGAAGTGCATTGCCGCTACCACCCGACACAGAGTCTTGAAACTTTAATGCCAGATGCTGGATCGCGGAGTTCCAACCATTCGGTCCAGGGCCATTCCAATTCACAGCCAGGTTTTGGCCATCATTTGTCAATGCGCAGCTCCCAATTCCCGAGGCTGAAGAATTGAGTATGCCTGCGATTTCCTGCCTCTGGAACGCGCCCGATTCTAGATCCCAGAATGCAAGCATTGGTTTCTCTTGATCAATTTCGGCACCGGCGACGATGCCCCACCGTCCATTTGTTGCGATCTCGACACAATGTACCATCGAACCGGGAAGTTCGATTCGACGTATTTCCCTGCCTCCTCGTAAATCCCATGCAATCACTTCGTTGCCTTTTCGGGCAAGCAGCTGCCTTGCAATGATCGCTTTCGACGAATCCGGCGTGAACTTCGCTCTGTAATTGGCGGCGGCATCGCCCAACGACCAGGTGTCGAGCAGTCTTAGACTGGCAACGCTCCAGCGGCGAATCGTCCCATCCAGACCGACCGAATAGCAGTTTTCCGCATCCGGCGTCAGCATCGCACAGACAGCGTTGTCCGTATGGCCCGCCAGTTCACGGTAATTTCGGCTTTGATGCCACAAATAACGCCATTCGAAGCTACGAAGGTCATCATCCCGATGATCAGTATTCAACTCAGCATCCGGCGCGGGAATAGAATCCCGTAAAGACTCACTCATCAAGTGCGTATTGCCGTCACCAAAATGCTGAGCAGCTCGCAGGACTCCGCTGGCATATTCACGGTGTCGCGCTTCGAGTGCCAGACTCTCGGCTCGACGCCGTCCCTCGATCGCAGCGACGCTCTGTTCGTGCGCAAGAGTTGCAAGACCATCAGCCCGAAGGCTGGCTTCGTTCGCTAAACGCGTCTGTCGCTCTTTTTCGCCGAGCAAATCCACAAGTTCGGTATTGAGGCGTTCAAGTCGGGCGAGATGCCATGCGCCAAACGCGAGCAAGGCCACAACGAGCAACCCACAAATCGACAGCAATGATGCCACCGCTGGTCGGCGCTGGGACCATCTCAGTAGTTGCTCATGCCAGGGCCAGGGTCGAGCGGCTACCGCTTCACCGCGTTGAAACGCGTGCAGATCTTCGGCGAGTTCTCGGGCGGATCGGTAGCGATTAGTCACAGACTTCGCCAGGCATTTCAGACAGATTGCTTCCAGGTCAAGGGGAACCTCGGGACGAAGTTGCCGCAATGGACTGGGTAGCTTTGTGGCGGCCTGAACATGGAGTGCCTGAAGAGAGTTTTTTGCAAACACCGGCCGTCCTGCCAGCACTTCATAAAGAATCGCCCCCAGTGCATAGATATCCGTCGCGGGGCCGATCTCTGCAATTCGTCCTTCAAACTGCTCTGGTGCCATGTACTGTGGCGTACCGGCGACGGAAGTTGAGCGGATTGATCGACCCTGTTGCTGAGAAATGCTGTTCCCTGCAGCATCTGAGATACCTGCGGTTGCCTCCGCGTCTGCAAATAACTTTGCAAGCCCGAAATCAGCGATCATCGGCTGGAACTCATGGCAGAGTTCTGACAGGAAGACCTTTTCAATAAAGTTGGGTTCTTCGTTCGCAGTCCAATCACTCTTCGGCTGCAGCAGGATGTTGGACGGCTTCAAGTCTCGATGCAGAATTCCGTGTTCGTGAGCATACCGAACTCCCTCAACAAGTCCGATCAGCAGTTCAACGGCAACACTGATTGGCATCTGACGCTGGTGCGACAGCTTGAAGGCTGCTGTCTCCGCCGTGGACCAGCCAGTCGTATCGATCGTCGGTGCCTTGACGTTCTTGCTGTCGCCAGATTCATTC
>JANOZG010000235.1:0-2417 GCA_031429275.1 Planctomycetota bacterium | reverse complement strand
AGGCAAAGCGTGTCATCCATCTTTGCTTGTGTGGCGGGGTGAGTCATATCGATTCGTTTGACTACAAGCCGGAACTGGAGAAGTTTCACGGCAAGTCGCTGCAGGCTGACGAACGACCGGCGACATTTTTCAATCAGATCGGATTGATTCGCAAGAACGACTGGGAGTTCAAGCAGCGCGGGAAGAGCGGTTTATGGGTATCGGAGTTGTTTCCGCATCTTGCGGAAGTTGCCGATGAATTGACCGTGATTCGATCCATGGTGGCGGATTCCGCTAACCACACTCCAGCGACATTTGAAGAGAATTCCGGTTTCCGACTGAACGGATTTCCTGTGATGGGATCATGGATCTCATACGGGCTCGGCTGCGAAACGGACGAACTGCCATCTTACGTTGTGCTGCCGGATGCACGAGGTTTGCCGGCTGGTGGCACTATTAACTGGTCCAACGGATTCTTGCCGGCTCAGCATCAGGGCGTCGCATTTCAGACGAAAGGATCAGCGATTCATGATCTGTTTCCATCGCGCGAAGTTTCCGAAGCCCATGAAATCGCCAGCCGCGAACTGCTGACAAAGATCAATCGTAAGCACCTGGACAATGTTGGCAGCGAGGACGCTCTACTGGCGCGCATGCGAAGCTACGAATTGGCGGCCAAAATGCAATTAGCGGTGCCGATGGTGACGGATCTGAACCAGGAAACTGCCGCGACACGAACGATGTACGGAATAGACAATGAAGTCACAGCCGATTTCGGCAGCCGCTGCCTGCTGACACGTCGTTTGCTCGAAAAAGGCGTGCGGTTTGTGCAACTGTTCTCTGGTGGATCATTCGGATCGCCTCGCATCAACTGGGACGGTCACGAAGACGTGAAGGAAAATCACACCCGCGAAGCCGGTCGACTTGACCAACCCGTCGCCGCATTGCTTCGTGACTTACGCGAACGCGGAATGCTGGACGACACGTTGGTTTTGTGTACGACGGAATTTGGACGCACGCCGTTCACGCAATCGGCACTTGATCAAATCGGAGCGGGCCGCGACCACAATATGTACGGATTTTCGATCTGGATGGCCGGTGCGGGACTGAAGCACGGAATGGCTTATGGTTCAACTGATGACATCGGCTGGAAGGCCGTTGAAAACCCGGTTCACTGGTACGACTATCATGCCACCGTGCTGCATCTGCTTGGAATTGACCATGAACGCCTGACGTATTATCACAACGGTATTCAGCGACGACTGACGAATGTGCATGGTGATGTCCTGCGCGAGATTTTGACGTGAAGCCATTTCACTCATTGCGGTACATCCGATGGCTCATCCAGTCACCGCTATCTGCTTCGCACAAACACGCGCAACCTCTTCGATGAAAAATTGCCGCCGCTGCCGGTGAATGTCCAGTCGCGAGTCTGGCCGGTGCTGTTACCGATGCCGATGTCTGCACTATTTCCAGCGACCCAATGATTGATCGCGAACAATGTCTGACCAGCTGCAGAGTTGTGGACCTGCATAGAGCCATAACCATCCACCGGTGGAGATTTCTGATCACCGAAGTCGTAGATCGCATCAGACGCGCCTTTGACTCCGGCACTGTTCGGCATGCCATAATTGTCTGGCCAGAATTCTATGTTTCCCGTCAGTATATTAGTGCCTGTTGTGATACCTTTGACGTTGGAGAAGACATCCATGGACTCGACGGGCTGCTGAAACGATGCGTTGGAAGCGATGGTTGGAATGCCAATCTGCTGCACATCATCGGTGAACGCATTCATCGACACGAAGATCTGTTGTTCGCCGCCGTCGGTTCCCGAAGTTTCCAGCAGGTAGCCAATGCGATCAAAGGATTTGATCTGGCCACTGTTGTTAACGTCGTATTTGATGTCGTGCTGCAGCTTGCTCAAATCCATGTCGTAAACCAGCGTGTACTCCTTCGAGATCGGAAGCTGGCTTAGAAAATCCGGCAGTTCACCGCCGCGACACGCGCCAACAGGCAATCCCGTCGCACCGGTCAGGTTTGGTTCGGCCAGCATGTGCCACGCAAATCGAAAAGCCACCGGCGACTTGACGCTTTCGGCCGACAGGATCACCGTGTCGCTTTCGATCTTTGCCGTCGCGGGCTGGAAACCATTCGATCCGGCACCAATGATCTCGAAATGCGTTGGTGCTTTGGCATCGCGAGTTTTCAGGCCACCGCCGGTGTTCCTGAACTTGAGTTTCAATTGACCATCAGAGATTTCCAGTGAGTCGAATTCCGGACTGCTGGCGACGAGATCCTGCTTGCCATAGGCATTCTTCAGAGCCAACAATGCCAGCCGATATCGAACATCCTGTTTGTTGGGCGGATGAATGTCGCGCAGCGTGGCGATGTCGTTGATGACCACCATGCCTGTATGTGGAATCTGCTGCACTGCAGCCTGA
>JANOZG010000234.1:0-4543 GCA_031429275.1 Planctomycetota bacterium | reverse complement strand
CTATTTCACTGCTGGTGAAAAAGAAGTCCGCGCATGGACAATTCCCATTGGAGCGACGGCACCTCAGGCCGCGGGTGTCATTCACAGTGACTTTGAACGCGGCTTCATTCGATGTGAAGTTTATACGCTGCCGGATCTTGAATGTCATAAGACTGAAAAAGACATTCGTGCTGCGGGCAAGCTGCGAGTCGAAGGCAAGACCTACGTTATGCAGGATGGCGATATTTGCCACTTTCTGTTTAACGTTTAGTTTCCAAACAACGCTGCATTGGTGGTTACATGTTGAATCTGCGTCTGCTGATAGTGCTTTGCCTCAGTCTTGCATTTTGCAATACAGATCACCGCGTAATGGCACAGGACGCAGATGCGCCTGCAAAACCTCGACATTTTCTGTACGTCGCCACGCCCGGTATTCGAAACTATCTTGAGTACGGCGGTCACGGACTTGTCGTGTTCGATATCGACAACGGACACAAGTTCGTCAAGCGTATTCCTACAGGTGGCGTCGGCAAAGATGGAAAACCAGGCAATGTCAAGGGTGTCTGCGCGAATGCTAAAACAGGCCGCTTGTATATCTCCACGATTGAAACCCTCCAGTGCATCGATCTGAAGACTGAAGTGGTGCTGTGGGAGCACGCGCTCGACGGAGGATGCGATCGGATGTCGATCGCCCCGGACGGAAGTGTGCTTTACGTGCCATCGTTCGAGAAATCCCACTGGAATGTCGTGCGAGGCGACACGGGGGATGTGATCGCCAGAATCACTCCGGACTCCGGAGCCCACAATACAGTCTACGGTGCAGATGGACGATTCTGCTATCTCGCCGGACTCCGGTCGCCATTACTCACCATCGCAGACACATCAACTCACACGGCAGCAAGGACGATCGGGCCGTTCAGTAGCTCGATTCGCCCATTCACCGTCAATGGCAAACAGACACGATGTTTCGTCACGATCAACGAATTGCTGGGATTCGAAGTTGGCGACATCGTCGCTGGAACCAAACTGCATCGCGTTGAAGTGCATGGATTCGAGAAGGGGCCGGTCAAACGCCACGGATGCCCAAGTCACGGTATTGGCTTAACACCGGACGAAAAGGAGCTTTGGGTCACAGACGGCCATAACCAGCACATGCATATTTTCGATGCAACCGTGATGCCACCGAAACAGGTTGCCAGCATAAGGGTTCGAGATGAACCTGGCTGGATCACATTTTCAATTAATGGTCGATTTGCTTATCCATCAACAGGAGACGTGATTGATGCCGCATCAAAGAAGATCATTACGCAGCTGACGGATGAAACTGGCGCTGCTGTGATGAGCGAAAAAATGCTCGAAGTGCAGATTCTTGACGGAAGCGTGACTCAAACCGGCGATCAATTCGGCGTCGGCCGTGTGCTGAATTAAAACTAGCTGATCAGGCTCCCTGGAGAACGGCAATAACTGCCGGTTTCAGTCTGGAGATCAGGATTTAGCGGAGTTTCGGCAGTTTCTTACAAAGCCGTCACGATCGTTACCTTCGATTCTTACAACTTGACCGGCAAAATCGAAACATTTTCACAAGTCAGGAGAAATGATCGTTCGATACACAGATAGACGCCTTAGTTTTGGCGTGCAGACTCTGGGTTTGGTTGTTGCAAATCAGTGACCTCACCTTAAAGCCAGGATTTGATTCATGAAATCGCCTTCGATGAAAACCGGGAAGAAACCCATGCAGACGCTTGGCAGCAAGTTGCGACGCAACATAGTGGTGGCAGTCATTTGTCTGTCTACGATGTCAAATAGTGGATGCCTCCTCACTGGTGGGTTCATTGATGTTGCATGGCGAGGTATGACTTTCTGGAAAACGCTGCCAGTCATTCCGATTTCTGCATATCAGAGCCAGCAGATCGAAGACAAACTCTGGACACAGGAACGATATGATCGCACGCCAGTGCTTGATCCCGTTGAAGGCGACGTGTTCTGCGTTGACCCGCCGAGCGAAGATCAGGTCATGCGTTCGCTGCCAGACACTCCGGCTGGTGGATTCGCGTTTCTTCAGGAAACGCAGATGAACAATGTTCGGATTGTTGTCGAACCAATGGTTGACCGTCTTGATGAATGCAAAGTTTATCCACTGGTTGGCCCTTGCCGTCTGCACCACTGTCACTACAAATGCACGGTCTACTTCGAAAAGACCATTCGAGCATACTGGCCGATTCCTTTCAGCCACGTAGATCAGTCTGTTGAAGTTGTCTACATCGACAAAGACCATTTGATTCGATGTGCGGGCCCGACAATTCAGTAAGTCTCGATCATCAAGAATCGTTAAAACGAAGCCCGACCAGAAATGGCCGGGCTTTTTTTGTGTGACAATCGCAAATTGCACGTCACACTTACGCAAACGAAGCTGATCTGCCATCATTCCAACAGGATTGCCTGGCGTTTGACTTGTGTTGGCAAACCGACGGGACTGAGCGAAATCACGGGTTAAGAATCGAGCCGGCAGTCTTGCGGGTTCGGAGAGATTTGAATGCCGGAGTCTGCTGCGGAGCATGATTCACTGCAAGGTGGCCAACAGACACTGTTGCCTCCTCCGCTGCCGCCACGCGCACTTGATGAGTCCGAACCGGCCGTCATCATCCCCGAATTGCAGGAACCCTCTGAATTCGCCGAAGACGATGCTGAACCCGGCGCAAAGATCGGCCACATTGCCGCCGCATTGACGTCACTGGGGTCAATGAGTTTCGTTTCCTCGGCCTTATTCCATCTTGTCGCCTGGATTAGCGCGCTGATTCTGTTGCCGTTGTTTGGATTCGACTGGCTGGAACTGATTCAGACACCGCAAGAGCCGATAGTGGCTTCACTGGGTGACGAAGATATCGTTGACGAGCTGCCAAGATTTGAGATGGTGGGAAGCGTTGATGTCGAAGTCGAAAAACCACAAAGCAGCGTGCAACAACTTTCGCAGCATCTGCAACAATCGGACTCGGCGTGGCTGCAGTCAATGAATGATGATCTTGTAAATGCCTCGTCAACGGATTCTGATGGCGAAGGGGACGATGGCGGCGGCATCCTGCTGAAGATTCCTGAACAGGGATTTGCTGTCACCAAAGGAAGTTTCACTGCTTTTACGATTCCTGCAACCCCTGCCCCGATGAAGCCCTATCGAATTGTGATTGAAGTTCGATTGCCGGGCGACGTCAGTAAATATCGCGTCAGCGATTTGAAGGGCGAGGTCATCGGCACCGACGGATACAAACAACTTCTGCCATATGACAAGAACACTCCGTCCGCGTCTCGTGCTCCGGCTGCCAATGGGAAGGAAACGGTGATTAATTCTTCCAGCAGCATCGACGTGATCAATAATCGTGTACAGATCATTATCGTTGTGCCGGGAGCAAGGAATCTCGTGAAGGACCGGATCAAGATTCGCTCAAAACGCCTGCGAGAAGATCAGGAGTTGACACTCACGTTCGGTCGGCCGCAAACACCTGAAAACGACGAACCTGAAAAGCCATAGTGCCCTGTCTGCATTGCATGGTCTTGTGGCGGGGGTTGGAGGTCGGTGCCCGAAACTCCAAGGCTTCCTTCGCTCCACTCAGTCCAGCCTCGGCCACCCGCCGCACTGTCACGGAAAGTCAGACAGGGCATTGGCGCGGTGCCGCAGATATTTCCCGCCCCTAATTTGCGGGGAGTGCCTCCCCCGAGTATCTTGCGTGGACTTTTGCAGTGGTGCATCGCGTTCCGATTGTCCGAACCTTACAATTCGGATCACTGCCTGCCGACTACATTAAGAATCTTCAATGCTGTTTCCTGCTGATTTTCTGACGCGACTGGAATACCTTTCGATCATTTCGAAACGTGTTTTCCGAGGCCAATTGCTGGCGCAGCGGCGGACGATGCAGATGGGGTCGGGGATCGAATTCTCTGATCACCGTGAATACAATAACGGCGACGATCTGCGGTATCTGGACTGGAACATTTACGCTCGTCACGGTGACTTGTTGCTCAAGCGGTTTCAGGAGGAGCAGGATCTGCACGTTTACCTGATGCTGGATTGTTCGCGCAGCATGTCGTTTGGCAGTCCTCCGAAGTTTGATCTGGCCAGACATCTCGTCGCCGCTCTCGCCTACATCGCGCTTGCGGATCTGGACCGCGTCGCCATCATTGCGTACGCCAATGGTGTGTTTGCTGAACTCCCGGTGACACGCGGGAAGGCTCGCATTCTTCCGATCATGAAGTTTTTGGAAGACCTGCCAACGTCTGGTGATGGCACAAATCTCGAAAAGGCCGTACAGGGTTTGTTGCATCGCGGTGCCAGAACAGGTCTGGCGGTTGTCGTGAGTGACTTGTTCGACGAACACGGTTTTCAACGTGGACTCGACCAACTGCGTTACCGCCGCTTTGACGCGCATGTGATTCAATTGCATGATCCGAAGGAAGCTGATCCGGCGTTGTTGGGTGATGCGGAACTCGTGGATATCGAATCCGAATCCGTCCGCAAAGTGACGATCACCGAACGCAACCTGAGAACTTACCGCCAGTTGTTCGCCGACCACCA
>JANOZG010000233.1:0-18020 GCA_031429275.1 Planctomycetota bacterium | reverse complement strand
TTGAGGGGCGTGTGGGGCAACCCGTGCAGGTTCAAGTCCTGTCTACCGCAATTCCCCCCTGTTTGAGGCTGTGATCTTTTGATCACAGCCTCATTTTTTGCGCTCCGTAGCTCGACTCTCCAGAGTCTAGACTGACGCACTACTCGACTCTGGAGAATCGAGTTCCGGAGCCACAAGGATGCCAAAATGACCACGGATTACATCAGCTTTGACTTCTCTGTGAACGAATTCTGTCGCCAGGCCGCCACGGAATTAAACGTCACCATCCAACAGATTGAAGGTGCCGTGCAACTGCTGGAAGACGGAAACACGATTCCCTTCATTGCGCGCTACCGCAAGGAAGCCACCAAAGGCCTCGACGAACGCCAACTGCGTTCCATCGAAGACATGCTCGCCCGCGCGAAAGAACTAGCCGCACGCAAGAATACAATTCTAAAAACCATCGCCGAACAGGGAAAACTGACAGCAGCACTCAGAACGCAGATTGAACAATGTTCGGACAGCCGCGTGCTGGAAGATCTGTATCTTCCCTTTCGCCCCAAAAAAAGAACTCGCGCAGCCATGGCTCGCGAACGTGGCCTGCAACCTTTGGCTGACATCCTGCTGGGACAGCAACGGCTGAATGGAACTCGAAGGGACGCAATAAGAGCGTTCATCGATGCCAGTAAAGAAGTCCCCGATGAAGACGCAGCCATTCGCGGTGCCTGCGACATCGTGGCCGAAAAGTGGGCTGAGACCCCAGCAAATCGCCAATGGATGATGGATCAGGCTCAACGTGGTGAACTCGTTTCCGTCGTAAAGAAGGGTAAATCAGAAGAAGGCAGCAAGTTTGAAAACTACTTCGACTGTCACGAACGCGTTTCCAAAATGCCGGCACATCGTTTTCTCGCGATGCAGCGTGGCGAAGCGGAAGGCATATTGCGTGTGAGCCTCGGCATGGATGACGAGACACAACAACGCCATCTGAAATCACGACTGATCTCAAATCCAGATTTTGAGTTCCGCACGGAACTCGAAGAGACCATCGCGGACTGCTACAAACGTTTGCTTCGCCCCGCTGCCGAAAGCACGCTGCTGCAACAACTGAAAGAAAAAGCAGACGCCGAAGCCGTACAGGTTTTCGCAAAAAACATGCGAGATCTGCTGATGGCCGCACCCGCAGGGCCTCAGATTACGATTGGCATTGATCCCGGTTTCCGCACCGGCTGCAAGGTTGCCGTTGTTGACGAAACAGGCCAGTTTCTCACCAGCGAAACCATTTATCCAACGCCGCCTCGTGAGGAAAAAGAAAAAGCGGCGGCAACGTTGCTGCGGCTCATTCGAGAACACAAAGCGACATTGATCTCGATCGGCAACGGCACAGCGTCGCGTGAAACAGAGCGATTCGTGAGCGACATGATCCGTGAACATGGCTTGAAAGTCACAAAGGTCGTCGTCAACGAAGCTGGTGCCTCCGTCTATTCTGCCAGTGAAACAGCATTCGAAGAGTATCCAGATCTGGATGTGACCGTTCGCGGTGCAATCAGCATCGCGCATCGTCTTCAGGATCCGTTGTCGGAACTTGTGAAGATCGATCCTCAATCCATCGGGGTAGGGCAGTATCAGCACGATGTCGATCAAGTAATGCTCAAGAAGGCTCTCGATCGCGAAGTGGAATCGTGTGTGAATTCAGTCGGCGTTGATGCGAACACCGCCAGTCCGTCGTTGTTGTCCTATGTCGCGGGCATCGGCGCGGTACTCGCGAAACGCATTGTCGCTTTCCGCAACGAAAACGGAGCATTTCAGTCACGCAGCGATTTGCTCAAAGTTCCCCGCTTCGGCCAGAAGGCATTCCAGCAAGCCGCGGGATTTCTGCGCATCCGAGATGGCGTGCAACCGCTGGATAACTCTGCCGTCCATCCGGAACAATATCCGCTTGTCAAGAAGATGGCGGCAAATCTGAAGACTGACGTAAAATCATTGATCGGCAATGAACAACTCGTCGCCAATCTCAACGTGGCCGAACTGGTGTCAGCCGACGCGGGGGAATTCACAGTCCGCGACGTCGTGCATGAACTCGCCCGCCCCGGCCGCGACCCACGCAGCGAATTCAAAGTCGCCACGTTTTCGGAAACGATTCAGGAAATCTCAGACCTGCAGATCGGCATGACCATGGAAGGCGTCATCACCAACGTCACAAAGTTCGGAGCGTTCGTCGATATCGGCGTGCACCAGGACGGACTGATTCACATCTCACAACTCGCTGATCGCTTTATTCGGGATCCATCGGAAGTCGTGGCAGTGGGTGACATTGTGAAGGTGACGGTCCTCGAGATTGACACCGCACGTCGGCGAATTGCGTTGTCCCGGAAAGTGCAGAAGTAGTCCCCGCCGACCAAAGTGAGCGGGCACTTCAGTACATGTTGTTGACTCACATTCTTCCCATGAGTAAACTGTGTGGCAATTCGCCACACATAATCCCAAGTCCGTAAAGGCAGAGTTCATGGCAACCGTCGCCCGAAATGATGCACGGATCAACGTCCGACTACCAAGTGAATTGAAGCAGACCATTGAGGAAGCAGCTTCCGCGCTCGGACAGACAGTCAGCGAATTCGCCATTGCCACTGTTGTTCGAGAAGCACGTCAGGTTCTACACAACGTTCAGATCACTCAGCTTTCGAATCGTGATCGCGACCGCTTTCTGGAAGCACTTGACGCCGCTGACGCAAAGCCTAACGCGGCACTGAAGGCCGCTGCGCGTCGTTACGGAAAACTCCGTGGCTAAATCACCTGCTACTTCGTGGCTGATTGAACCATTCGACCGACTGAAGCACGACCGGTCTGGCTTCGAATGCGGGATTCCGATTCTGGATGAGTGGCTCACGACAAAGGCGAGCCAGTTCGAAAAGAAAGATCTGGCCCGGACGTACGTGCTTGTCGAAACGGGCAGCACTCTGGTCAAAGGATACTACGCACTTTCAAATCACACCGTCATCTATGAATCCCTGCCAATAGATCAAGCGAAAGGTCTGCCTCAAATTGATATGCCTGTAGTGCTGATCGGGCGACTGGCAATAGATCGATCTGTTCAGGGACAAAAGCTGGGAGAGTTCCTGCTGATCGATGCACTTCGAAGGGCGGAATATCTGGCCGCCAGGATTGGGATTAGGGCGGTAGAAGTCAATGCCATCAACAAGACGGCAAAGCACTTCTACAAGCGATATGGATTCCTTCCTCTTTCCGATGACCCTCACCATCTGTTCCTTCCAATGAGCATCATCCGCAAACTCCAGTTGCCACCACTGTAGTCCAGTGGTTGACTTGCTCTGCCTGGAGCCCGCAAGAGTGAGTTCAACTATTTCGACATTCAGTTCTCATTTGAGATCTTAAATGAGAATTTCTGATTGACGAGCGGCCACTTTCCATTCTTGCGAAGGCCACAGCAAAACCATAGGCCAACGTTGAACACGCCAGCATTCCCAATGCACAGGTTCTGACCGCAATCATCAGGGTTTCCGGACCAATCAGATGAGTCGATTCCACGAATGTCATCAAGGCCACTCCCGTCAGAAACAGCGGGAATGAAACGATTTGCGTTCTTCGCAGCAGAGTCCAAACGTCAACTACGCTGTTGATGAGACCCAACAGGCCGCGATGCATCCGATGCGTAGTACCAGCGAGCAATAACTCTGCGGATCGCAGCATCCTTGATATCTTCCGTGGTGGAAAATCTGCGGTGGAAGTCCTCGGTCCGTGAACTCGCAAATGAATCGATTCGAGTAATTTGCGAAAAAACAACTTGTGACGCGGCTGATTCATCTTAGGTCCCTCGCACATTCCCGAATTGTTCGATATGAAGTCTGGACGAGAAATTAAATCCGTGCTCTGCGGCCAAGGCGCGGAGCCATGGGGAGCGTTCGGCGAGTTGTTCGCGGCTGCGGGCTTGAGGCATGAGCCAGACGATGTTCGGCGTGATCTCTGAAAAGTTTGACAGCCACGATTGAACTTCTGCAACGTCCTGCGGTTGATCGATCACAAACTTCAGAATGCAGTTATAGCGAGACAAAAGAGATCGAATGACGTCGGGGCGAAATCGAGCCTGTTCGTGTCGGTCATGCCAGGCGGCGTCGTCGGGAACGGAGTTGCTGAGTTTAGGGCTGATGGCCATCAGATCACAGACAACTGGCTGATCAACAGTTCCTGCAGTTTCAATCGTAATCCGTTTTCCATGTTCGCGACATCGTTGAGCCAGCGATACCAGGTCCGGCAGCAACATCGGTTCGCCACCAGTGAGCACGACGTCCGGAGCAGAGCTGTCAGCAACTTGACATCGAAGCTCGTCAAGCGACCATGCCGTACCTTCGGGTTTCCATGATGTATACGGCGTATCACAGAACCAGCAGCGCAGATTGCAGCCGGAGGTGCGTATGAACAAGGACTGCGTCCCGGCCCATGGTCCTTCTCCCTGAATAGATTCAAAAATCTCGGCGATCTGCACGGCAGTGTTATCAAAAAGGAACGTTGCCAATTATGGCTCTTGTAGCGGAATCGCCGCAGAATACCGAGTTGACAGGCGAGATACCGCGCTCTGACCAATGACTTCTCACGGAAATCGAAAACCTTCGATCACCGGCGAGATTCACCACAACCTTTCTTCTGTCGGGAGCGGATCGATGAATAGCTGGGATTGGAGCGAGACCGTCTGAAGCTCCCAGGGCTTCCTTCGCTCCGCTCAGTCTATTCTCGGTCGCCCGATCTAGAGAACATTCGTCAAGAGGGCCGTTTTTTGAGGTCTGAGCAGCTTCACAAGACCGTCTTACGAAGGTCATTTTCTAATGAGACGCCGCTTTGTTACTCGTCCTTCTTCTCAGGACTCTTTCCGTCTTTTTCTTGGCCGTCCTTTTCCTTTTCGGTCTCGCCTTCTTTCGGGAACTTTGACTCGTGGATGCGTTTAATCAAATCGCCGGGATTTGCCAGCGGACGTTTTCCCACGAGTTTTTTCGTTTCTGGCGGCTCGCAGGTTTTCGAATTGCACGCCTGGACTTTGACTTCCACAGTCAATTCCGCCTCTTCGGCAGTCTCATCAGCAGCGATCTCGAGCATGGCATAGATAATCACACGATCGCCATACACGTGAGTTGTTTCATCCTGACCTTCGACTTCCAGTTCTTCGTGCTTTGGATATTTGACTTTCGTCATCTTGATCTTTTGCTCGCTCGTGATCTTCACTTCCGTTGGAATCGCGAATTCAGGATGGGCGGGATTTGCATTGATGTGCCAACCCTCTGCAATAGTAAGTTCAATCGCAATTGGACATTTCCCACCACGCTCCAGCTTGTCGAAATATGGATAAATCTTGACCTTCACACGGCTTTCCTGATCCTGCTTAAAGGCGGCCGGTTTGGCCGGATCAGGCAGGACAAGTTTGAAGACGGAATGCTCTTCAGCCTTTGAATCCGAATCTCTGGCGATCTGTTTTTCGGAATCAATATCTTCGCCAAAGGCAGCAGTGAAGATCGGACGCCCGTGATGCGATGCAGTAAGTTTACTCGACAACGCCGCAGTCGCAGTCTGCATTGATTTGGTACTTGTCGCTTTGACCTGTGGTGGTGTTTGCAGTTTCAACAGATCCTGCAATGCCATTCCAAGCCCGGCACAGGAAATCGCAGATGCGTCGATCGTCCCGCTGAATCGCTTGAGCGTGGATTCTGCAATCGTCCGAAATTCAGGATTTTGATCACGCAATGCCAGCAGGTTGCGAACAGTAATGCTGTTGCCGGACGGCGACACAGAATCGTATGGCGAACTTGTTCGTGCAAACAGTTTTTCATGATCATGCGACGTGAAGAAGAACGTTGATTGCGGTTCATCGTAAAACAACCGAATCTGCAGCGTCGTAAGTTCCGTGGCCGCGTCCAGCCATCGTGGCTCTTCGGTTGCCGTGTGCAGAGTTCGTAGTGCCGAGATCAGACAAGCGTAGTCATCCAAATAACCGCGAGGCCCAGCAATATCGTTTCGCCATGAACGCAGCAAGTGGCCTTCCGAATCTCGCAAACGCGTCAGCAGAAAATCCGCAGCTTTCGACGCCAGTTGCAGATCATGCTCGCGACCCTGCAATTGGCCACTGGTTGCGAGTGCCTGAATCATCAAGGCATTCCATTCCGTGAGGACTTTGTCGTCCAGAAACGGGGCAGGGCGCGTCACACGAACCTGCAGTAGCTTGTTTCGCATCTCCTTTAACTTAGCTTCAAGGACAATCGCGTCGGTCGATTGCTTCGCTGCAAGTTCCGTCACCGTAATCGGTAGATACAGAACTCTTCCATGTTCAAACGACTGCGGTTCATGAAATCCATAGGCCGTCATAAACAACTCAGTATCGTCAGCGGACAGAGTCTCGCGAATCTGAGCTTCCGTCCAGACGTATGATTCGCCTTCGATAGCATTTGTTTCGGCATCCAGGGCGGAGCAGAAGCCGCCTCCTGGCAATGTCATTTCCCGCTCAAGGAAGATGACGAGTTCATCAATGACCTGACGATACACCGGATTGTCTTCCAGTCGCACGGCCTGAGCATACACTTCCAGCAGTTGGGCCTGATCGTAAAGCATCTTTTCAAAATGAGGCACGTTCCAGCGACGATCGGTACTGTAGCGATGAAACCCTCCGCCCAGATGGTCGCGAATGCCGCCTTTCGCCATGGCTGTCAGTGAATCATTGACGATCTTCAGCAACTCGGGGCGCGGGCTTTCAGCGTGCATGCTCAGCAAAAACTGAAGTCGTGGCACGTTTGGAAAACGCGGCCCATCGGGACGGCGTTCATTAAAATCGACGCCGCCAAAAACCGGATCGACTCGTTCTTGAATCCCTGCAACGACGGATTCCAGTAGTTTCCGAGTTAACTCCTGCGGTTCAGCCAGAACCATCGGGCCGGACAATCGACGGACTTCTCGTGCAATCATTGTCGCCGAACCGGAAACGGATTCCTGCTTGTTCGTCCAAACGTCGGTAATGCGATTTGCAACAGTCAGGAATCCGGTTCGACCATCTGGTGAATCTTCCGGCGGCAAATATGTCGCTCCAGCAATCGGATCTCCTTCTGGCGTCAGGAACATCGAAAGTGGCCAGCCACCTCCGCCACCGGCACCAGTCGCCTGCTGATAAACAATTAAGCTTGTCATGTAGACGTCATCAACGTCCGGACGTTCTTCGCGATCAACCTTGATACAGACAAAATGCTGATTCAAGTAGTCGGCAATCTTCTGATTGGAAAAAACTTGCCGCTCCATCACATGGCACCAGTAACAACTGCTGTAGCCCACAGAAAGAAATACAGGCTTGTTTTCAGCTTTTGCCTTCTCAAACGCTTCCGGTCCCCACGGATACCAGTCAACAGGATTGTGCGCATGCATCAGGAGATAGGGACTGGATTCACGCGACAAGCGATTTGCTGGCGGTTTTTCGGTGCCCGCGGCTTCTTTTGTGGCCGCTGCAGCGTTGCCATTTTCCAGATTGCCTGACGTCTTGCTCACAGAGTTCTCCGATGCAGCCTTGGGCGCTACATTGCCATCTTCAGCAAACACCGCTCCCGCGGAAACATCATGGACAAGGATGACATTAAATGCGAATGCAAACAGGCTCAGCGACATTGCCAGCAAAGCTATTCGTGCGTTTCCGTTCGATCTCATAGAACTCTCGTATGTTTGTCACTATCGACGCTTATCAGAGCCACCTGGCTAGCGTCAGATTGCCATGTTGAACCAGACGCCAACGCGTTCCGGCTAATAGGTAAATTCTTTTCAGCTGATCGCCTTGTAAACCAACATTCTCTTTCAGGTGCAAGCTGCCTAAGCGTTCCGATTGGCAATCGCCCAATTTACTGAACACTCGCCCAGATCACTCGGCACATTCTACGCAACGGCTTTCGGGATATAAACTCCGGCGAACCCTGCCGCATGGCCGACATGTTAAATCAGGACAACTGAAAAGAATAGCAAACAGAAATCTGACTCTGACGCGTCAAAAAATGGCCTTTGACGTCCGTTCTGCGGGAATTGGCGTGCCCGAGGAATCCACCGTCAAACGCTGGATGGTGGGATTTGATGGTCCCCGGAAAGTTGGGATTTGCGGATTTGGTCAACCAATCGTGATGTTAAGGCCGAAAAGAGAGATGTCAGACTACGCAGCATAATACGACCGGTATGGACGTGCGCGCATCTGACTGACCTACGTTCACGAAGTGCTCCGCTCTGGTCCCCACCGACCAATGTCGAAGCCTTTTCGGATGTTCCTGTTGGATGGACCCATGGAATCGCCGATCATTGCCAAGTTGCCACGCGGACATCACATGGACCGACGCTTCGGAGTCGTCTACAGTAGTGCTCCGGAATTGTCAGACGACCTGACTGAAATCGATGGCGTCCGCACGCGCGAAGCTGTCATGCTCAATCAGCTGGGAATTTATTTCTGGGGCCAGATTGCGCTGTGGCGTCATCGAGAAACCGCAGCCGTCGCGGAAGAACTGCAAATCCCGGTTGCCCGTATCATCGACGAACGTTGGACCGAGCAAACGAAAGAGCTCTGTCGAATTGAAACGCCTCGCCAATCTTCGACTCTTCCGGCATCCGTCTTTCGCACGATCTCCTTACTGATCTGCGCGCTGTTGGTTGGTTTTTTCACCGTCTACCTGATGGGCAACCGTCACAATCAACCACTCACAGGGATTCTTTCCGCCGACATCACGACGATTCGAGTTCCTGTAGCTTCGCGGCTTACCAGTGTTCAGATTAAGGCCGGTGAGGAAGTGTTTTCCGGGCAGCCATTGCTGACGCTGGAAAAGCTGGAACACCTTGCGTTCATTGAGAATCAGGAACGCCTGGTACGCGAACTGGAGCGAGAACTGAAACGCGTCGAAGCTCAGGCTGCGATTGAACTGGAATGCCGCACTCGCGATCTCGACAAAGAACTCTCCAACGTTCGTCAGCGAATTGCAGCGGCTGAGATGAACGGCACGACGGCAAGTCGAAACTCCGAAGACAATTCAAACCTCGCAAAAGGCGGAGTGCCCGTGCGTAGCGTTTCATCCAGCAACAATTCGAAACAACAAGCCACACCTCGCGGACGAGCAGGCGGCATCATTTTCTTTAGCGGCGCAAGTGGTACATCGACACCAATCCCACAGCCAACAGAAATCGCCACCGCGACTGAAACGGTCCGCACAGCAGAACTTCCTCGCAACACTGTCGTTTCAGATTCTGTCGTCACAATGGCCGGGAATAACCTTGTGGATACTCTTCAGTCAGAACGAACCAGACTGGAAGCCGTACGAGTGGCATTACCGGGCATGGTCAATGAGGCTGCTGGTGCGGCCACCATACAGGCTCACTATGCAGATGCGGCCAAACAACTGGAAGCGATGAAAAATGTGAGTCGCGAAGTGAATGTGACATCACCAGTTTACGGCACAGTGGGCCAGGTGCGGTACCGTAAAGGTGACGACATGCAGGCTGGCGAAATCATGTTGCGAATCCTGCATACAGATCGTCGATACGTCACGGCCTACCTGCCGACACGTCGCGTGTATGAAATGCAGGTGGGACAGCAGGTGGACTTGCGCTTTCCGGGTGACGAAGCATTTGCGGGCCAGGTTGTTGATGTGCCGATGCTTGCCGACCTGACCGGAAATTCCGGCGACACTCTCACCGCTGTCAGAATCGAGCAGATTGGTCAGCTTTGGCCGAATGTGCCCGTCGGATCTCAAATCGATGTCATTTCGTCGCGATGAAATTCCCGGACGTTGAAATTCCCGAGCGGCGAGCGGTTGGGCGTTAGCCCTCCGTGTCTTCCTTCGGTATCTGCGTGGTCCACAGCCTCCGCCGGGCCCGCACACGAATCAGCTCTAAAAACGCAGTCGGCCGTTTATATTGCAACGCGTTCTGCTAGAAGAACCGCTGGCCATGATTCTCGCCGAAGTGCCTGAAATTGGACATCACACCGAATTCGCACTACGCTTCGCGCACTTGAGCAGTCATTTCGACTCGCCGCAAACCCCGGGTTCTCTAAATTTTGTGTCAGACTGATGCCCATGGATTTTCCTTCCGTTGAAGAACAGCTGCAAATTATTACTCGTGGCATTGAGAAAATCGTGCCCCAGGAAGAGCTTCGCAAGAAGCTGCAACACAGCAAAGACACTGGCACGCCGTTGCGAATTAAGTACGGTATCGATCCTACGGGTATCGACGTTCATCTTGGACACACCGTGCCTCTTCGCAAGATGCGCCAGTTCCAGGAACTTGGCCATCAGGCAGTTATCATCATTGGAAACTACACGGCCCTGGTTGGTGACCCCAGCGGGCGTGATGAAGCTCGCAGCAAGCGATTGACAGAGGCAGAAGTCGAAACAAACGCCACAACCTATCTACAGCAGGTTGGCAAGGTCGTTGATTTGTCCCGCGCTGAGATACATCGGAACGGCGACTGGTTCGGCAAAATGACTTTCGCGCATGTACTGTCGCTCTGTGGCCGTGTCACAGTGGCCCAGCTATTAACTCGAGATGACTTCGCCAAACGCTATCGCGACGAGAAACCTATCTTTCTGCATGAATGCCTTTATCCAGTGATGCAGGCATGGGACAGCGTAGAAATCCGTTCAGACGTGGAACTCGGCGGCACAGAGCAACTCTACAGTTTCATGCTGGCGCGCGACCTGCAGGTTCAGGAGAATCTGAACCAACAGATCGCCGTGATGTCACCAATCCTCGTGGGACTTGACGGTGTGCGTCGCATGGGCAAGAGCCTTGGCAACTACATCGGTATCAGCGAGTCGCCGTATGAAATGATGAAGAAGTTCATGCAGGTGCCCGACGGCGTGATGAAGATGTACTTTGAGCTACTGACCGAAGTGCCGTTAATTGAAGTTGAACGCTTGCTGGCGGGTCACTTGAAGGAAGCAAAAGTCACGCTCGCCAAACTTGTGATCGCGCAGTATCACTCTGCGGAAGACGCAGACGCAGCAGCGATCCGCTGGCAGGCTGAAATCGGTGGCGAAGCATTGCCAACAGACATTCCTGACGTTGTGCTTGATTCTTCCCTATTGGCGAACGGAAACATCACGGCAGTGAAACTCCTCACAGCATTGAATCTGTGTCCAAGCAACGGCGAAGCGAGACGCCTCATTCAAGGCGGCGGGGCGAAGCTTGGGGAAGAAAAGACGACGATCACTTCACATGATCAACAAATTGCGGCAACAGAAGGTCTGCTTGTCTGGGCTGGTAAGAAGAAGTACTGCCGCGTCAAACTTGGCTGAATGAATTCATCGAATCGACGATGACGCGAGTCGCAGAATCTCTGCGTTTCCTTATCGGCGTAGGATTTGCGACACAATGGTGACTGCAGCCTCAGAACTCTCCAACGACTTCGCCGCCGCCGCGTGTTCCCAAAGAACGCCAGACGCCAAGGTCGATATTGTTTGATATCGCTCTCGCCGAACCATCGACCAGTGCTACCTGCACAACGCCAGTGTGAAAGCTGCGAGACGTGATAATCGCGTAAGAAGGATTTCCGTTGACCCCGTTCTTGCCTTCCTGCCATGAATTGAAATCACAATCGTAAGTGACTCCTGCGTTTGTACACGGCACATTTGAATTCGGTGGAAGAGTGGTCGTGAATCCTTCGTGATGAACTCTGCCATCTGGCCATTCTGTGTGACCGGTGTCTTTGAATTCCGCTCCCGATGTCACAACAATTTGAGCCTGAGCGACCGTAGACGGAACTGTAGTCGCTGGCGGCCCGCCGTTGCGGCGATAAGGCGTCCATGCCTTTACTTCGCCGACCAGCAATGTATTGCTGGTTCCATCAGCAAAGGCAGTGAAACTGAATTTCGAATTCGGATGCGTCGCACCGTCGCCACCTTGCCCCGTCACTGAATTCCAGACGAACCAGGTACCGAAGTTAAATCCATAAGTGGTCGGATACAGGATTGCTCGACCGCCGCCAGCATCGCGTGCCACGTCACTTTTCGGGTCACTTGGACACGCATATCCGGGAATCTTCAATCCACTGATCGACTGTTGAAAATCCCATGCAATACTCAGATCAACTTTGGCATAGATATTTCCCTGCTCAAGGTATGGCAGGATTCTGCCATGTATTCCCCAGGAACCATTGTTGCCGGTTGCTGTAAGCGTCGGATTGATACACGCACTTGGTGGAAGGTAGTTGCAGACATCGGAATAATTGTGAATGGCAAGTCCAATTTGCTTCAGATGATTCTTGCACTGCGTCCTCCGTGCTGCTTCGCGAGCCTGCTGCACTGCAGGCAACAGCAATGCGATCAGGATCGCGATGATGGCAATCACGACCAGAAGTTCGATCAATGTAAATCCGTTCTGCAATTTCGATTTCATTGTTGAACCAGAAACATTTTTTGGGGATGAGATCTCAAGTCAACACGCGAAGGGACGACGTCAATCGTTCGGTGAAAGAGATTCACTTATTGAGAATAAGTTTTCCAGACTGCGTTTTCCGCAGGGTATAAGTCTCTCCAGCAAGTCGGATCAGAAGATAGTGACTGCCCTGTGAAAGCTGTTCGAAATCGTAAATGGCGATATTCACCGCTGCATCAGCGACACCGGCATCAGGCTCTTCGTTGGGACGCATTGGCTTGCGTTGGTTGCGGCCTGAATTCTCGTTGGTCATGATTTTCGAGGACCTGCTTGCACAACTGTTGCTGAAATCCCTAGGTGGAATCCTTGAGTCGCTCCGGCCTGCAGAGTAATCTCTTATCATTGGCCGCTCGACCACACTTTGTGCAGACATGGGATGCGTTGCAGATCAGCAGCTTGTAGCTTACAAAATCAGCTTTAAGCTGCTTTTTCATTTCGCACAGAGTCTTTGCCATGTTCGGACTCGCCCTTCAGCCTGAGCTACGACGTTCGGTCAAGAAGAAAACAATTGAACCGGTGTGAAGCACACTGAACTGCCCCTCACGTCCGCCGCAACCCGGCGGTCGGGCAGTTTCTCTGATCCGGCGGCACTAGAATTCGCCAGGCACTTCACCACCCTGACGCGTCCCTGCGGCCCGCCAGAGTCCCCGGTCAATGTTGTCGGAGAATCCACGGACTGAACCATCGACGAGTAACCCCTGCACAATGCCGGTATGAAAGCTCCTCGCCGTGAAAACACCGTAACTCGATTCCGTCGCGTTGTTGCCTTCGCGGATATTCACCCAGTCGATGTCACGAATTGTGCCCGCATCGTTGTGAGGCACTTTGGTGTTCGGCGTGAACGTCGTCGTAACACCTGTCTGGTTACAGCGACTGTCAACCCACTCCGCATGACCGGAATTCTTAAGTGTCCCGCCCAGACCGCTAATCGCAGCCGGATCATTCGGAACGGGTGGATTTGGAACCGGACCGACATCGCGCAGGTAATACTGAAACGCCTTGATTTCGGCCATCGCCAGTGTGTTGCTCGTTCCATCCGTAAAGTCGCGCATTCCGGTTCGGGTATTCGGACCAAAGGCCCCCGTACCAAACTGGCCACTGACAGGATTCCAAAGAAACCACTCTCCGTAATTCGCTCCGTAATTGACAGGCCAGTAGGATATGGCTCCATCAACATACGCCTTGTCGTTAATCTCACTTGGGCACATCAATGTCGACACGCGAATCGGAGTCACCGTTGGCTGCACTGAGTATGGTCGGCTGAAGTCGATCATATTTGTCAGATTCGCCTGCTCAATATAGGGCAGCAATCGAGCCTGAACCGACCAGCCAGCGGGTTGCACAACGGCCGCCTGATATGTTCCGCCCGGAGGAAAAACGTTGTAGACGTCATGGTAGTTGTGCAGAGCCAGTCCCATCTGCTTGAGATTGTTCTTGCATTGAGTTCGTCGGGCGGCTTCGCGAGCAGCCTGAACAGCCGGCAAGAGCAGGGCGATGAGAATCGCGATGATGGCGATCACCACAAGCAGCTCAATCAAAGTAAACCCGTGAACACGAGATCTTGAATTCAGACGCATTCTTTAAGTCTCCACAAATAAGTCACGGAAATGCTGATCGACACGGCGTCGATCAAAACCTCTGTGCTGGGCGTGGCTGGCTACCTGACAAAGTCACTGGCTGGCTATGGCTTCAGCAATTTCACTCGCAAATATTGGCGTTCCGCCTGCTTTGTAATTCGCAAATGAACCAAGTCTCGAACTCAAGTTGAAATTGAGACTCAGTCGCAGGATCATAAGGGCTTTCGTTAGGAATTCAAGTTGAAATTCAGAAGATTTCCGAATGCGGAAATACGAAGCGTCCGGCTGCCGACATGTCGATTCCGTCGCGACACGCTCATTTCAGTTCAAGAAAAACAGCACGTATTTGGCCGTCCCTAATTGATCCGATGCGTCGGCACTGGGCGGCCGGGGCGGAAACTTTGCAGTGAAATCACGTTTTGCGAAACGCCAAACGCTGCGGCAGATGCGGCCAGTTCTTCGCGGACGATGGCCTCAAGATCCGCTGGATCTGTTGCGACGCGAGCATTTACGACCACGTTCGCGGACGGCGTGCGGGAGTCTGAAGCCAATGAAAGCTCCGGGCCAGTCACATTGCTGACAAGATTCGCGACCGCGTAGCTTCCCTCGCACAAACCAATCACCTTCAAATGAGCCGCCTCTGCGCTGGATGACAACAAACGGGCATGAAGCCGCTGAATCAGATCCATCAGGAATGCATCAAGGGAAAATTCCTGAGTCGATTCAACAACAACCTGACTGTTGAGCCATCCCAGTTCCGCTTCGCCTTCCGCATAAATGTCGTAATCCACTTCCATGACTCGGCGACCGAACTGGCCACGCAGTTCCAGTGTTTCAAGCAGAGCCGTGAAACCTTCACCGGTTATGGCGGAACATCGAAGTTCCGGCCGGCCAGGATATTCGGTTTCAATCAGAGTCTGCAGTTCCGTCACATCGGCAGGGGACAATTCATCGACGCGATTGATCACTACGAAGTCAGCTTCTTCGATCTGCTTGCGAAAGATGTAATTCGCCTTCGGAGAAAACCCGCTGCCGCCGTCGCCTCGCAGAATTCTCAGCCCGTGACTTGGTTTCAAAATGACGCCATACGGAGCAATATCGAGCGGCACGCCGTAAACTTCTGTTAACGGACGAATGACGGTTGCGACAAGATCCGTGCAACTGCCGACAGGTTCTGCCAGGATGATTTCAGGCAACGCACCTTCACCAAGATGCTCGACAGTCGAAGTCAGAGCGTTGAAGTTGCAGCAGAAGCAAGACCCCGCAACTTCGCCGACATCGAAACCTTGTGACCGCAGACTCTGAGTATCCACGAGGTCTGTCGTCTGATCGTTGGTGACGATGCCGACTCTCTTACCGAGACTCATGTAGTGTTTGGCAAGTCGAGAAATCGTCGATGTCTTACCGGCACCCAGAAAACCGCCAACCATGATGTAAACAGGTTTCATGCTTTTGCTCTTTCATGCGACGGGATAATCCAGCCCGCGACTCACTGGATTGAGTGAATTCTATCGACGCGACAGCGCAGTTACAATTTGCAGAAGTGCAATTTCGCGAGTAGGAATGAATGTCAGAATCCTTCACTTCCAGTGCAAAGTTGTCTGCACTATTTCCCGATGGATCACATGGCGCCTCGATGGTCATATTTCAAAAAACAGATATTCAGTTAGCTTTCGCATGCCGTTAAGCAAAATCCCCTAACTGCTGTCTGAGTCGTCTCAGGATGCGACTGCGAGACTGCCGCACGGTTGCTTCAGACATCTCTAATTCCCTCGCGACGTCACTTGTTGCGATGCCATCCACGACAGATCTCCAAAATGCCTGCCACGTACGAGGTTCAAATTCGCTCTGAACTTGCGATAACGCTCGGCTTGTGAGTTGTTGCAATTGCAGATCGCCGGTTGGTTCGTCGTCTGGAATAGCAACAGGATCAATGACTTGCTGCATCAACCCCATCGCAGTTGAACCACCGGTCGCTGCCGGAGTTCCTGCGATGCGACGAAAATGATCCCGAAGTTTATTGCGAGTAATCGTCCACAACCAGGCTCGAAAAGAACCGGTTTCTCGCTGCGGTGAGAACTGCTCGATCGCCACTGCGACTGCAGCAAAAACATCCTGCACACAATCCGCAGAAGAATGCAAATCCAGCGAACATCCACGACACCAGTGCGCGACCAAGGGTCCGTACAAATCAACCAACTCGCGCCATGCATGCGCATCCCGCTGCGACGCGCGTTGCAGCAGGCTGGATCGAGTCGCATTGCTGGATTGGTCTGTCATCATTTGTGCGGATTGGCGATTTTCTGTAGGTCCTTTCTGCCGGAAAGGACTTTGCAACTCGTTGCAACCTGCGACCAAACACAGGTCGAGTGAACATCCACCTGTTGCCGTTGAGCGGATGTCCGCCCGTGGGTTTGAGCTTCGCTCAAAAGTCCTCCCCGACAGGGAGGACCTAATGTGTCACGTCGCAGATTATCATAAAAATGCTGTCACACGTCATTCGTTCTTGTCTAATGTCGTGATTCGCTCAATTGTTTTTAACCATGGATACCACTGATTTCACGGATTGTTACGATCCGTTTATCAGGGGCCTCACATCGATTGACATCCCCCGCTCGCCAATTTGAAGGTGGACATGATGACAATGACTTCAGCTTCTAAAACATCGCCAGACGTCGCGAGCTGCATATCTTCAGAGGATCTCAAGCAATACCTCAATGGCTGGTGCGATGATGCCAATGCCGAATGCATTGAAACTCATCTGGCAGTGTGTACCACCTGTGAACAGGCTTTACGCGAACTCGAAGTTAAACCAGATACGCTGCTGCAATCGCTGCAAAGCACGACAGTAGAAAAAGCTCCTGCGGACGGCGACGCGATCTCACAAGATGCAGAACAGCCCATCGACGCAGCGTTGGCAAAGGCGCGAAAGCTGATGGATGTGCCCGTCGAATCCGCAAAGTCTACATGGCAACCCGCATCCAAAGAACTCGGCGTTTACGAATTGCTGCGACCGCTCGGACGCGGCGGCATGGGAGCGGTTTATCTCGCCAATCATCGGCAGTTGCACAAACAAGTGGCCATCAAACTGCTGCCCGTGATGTCGGCGGAAGATTCGGATGTGCGAGCACGGTTTCAGCGCGAGATCCGAGTTGTCGGGAAGCTGAATCATCCGTCCATCGTGGCAGCGACCGATGCTGGTGAAATCGATGGCACACAGTTTCTGGTCATGGAATATGTGCCGGGGCTGGATCTGAGTCGTCTCGCTCGGCTGCTTGGAAAGTTTCCCATCGCCGATGCCTGTGAACTGATGCGGCAAGTGGCATTGGGTCTGTCGTGTGCTCATGCGGAAGGCGTTGTGCATCGCGATGTGAAGCCGTCGAATCTGATGCTCGATGAAACCGGTCGCATCCGCATTCTGGACTTCGGCCTGGCGCAATTGTCTTATTGGGATGAAGCCAGCATCGAATTGACGTCGGTCGGTCAGTTGATGGGCACGCTGGACTACATGGCTCCTGAGCAGGCGGAATTGTGCGGCGGCGTGGATTATCGAGCCGACTTGTACGCGATGGGAGCTACGTTGTTTCGCCTGCTCTGCGGACGCCCGCCACTCGCCGCTGCACCAAATCAATCGCCGCTGGAAAAACTGCGACTGCTCGCCAATCATCAGCCGCCGAAACTCGACACGCTGTGCCCCGAAGCACCGCCGGAACTGGTGAAACTCGTGGCATCGTTGCTGTCTCGAAATCCTCAGGACCGCCCTGCGAGTGCCGCACATGTGGCTGAAGAGCTTACTGCGTTTACGGAATCGACTGACCTCGTGACATTGCTGAAGCGAGCCCAGGAGCGGGAGGCTGATTCGCCAAACTTGATTAGATCGGATCGTAACCGGCCTGATTTTATGCCCGCAATGGCAAGATCTGTTGATCCGGAATTGCAGGACGGGGAAGGCAAACGTATCGGGGGGCTGACGCCGCCCCGCTCGCCGGAGAATGTTGGCCGACGCCACATTGGTTCCTGGATCTT
>JANOZG010000232.1:0-1780 GCA_031429275.1 Planctomycetota bacterium | reverse complement strand
ATTCGATCCGGCACCAATGATTTCAAAATGCGTTGGTGCTTTCGCATCGCGAGTTTTCAGGCCGCCGCCGGTGTTCCTGAACTTGAGTTTCAATTGACCATCAGAGATTTCCAGTGAGTCGAATTCCGCACTGCTTGCGACGAGATCCTGCTTGCCATAGTCATTTTTAAGAGCCAGCAATGCCAGCCGATATCCAACATCCTGTTTGTTGGGCGGATGAATGTCGCGCAGCGTGGCGATGTCGTTGATGACCACCATGCCTGTATGTGGAATCTGCTGCACTGCAGCCTGAGCTTCCCAGAATTTCGCGAGGATCGTTGGATCTTCGTTACCATACTGAAATGGTGCGATCTGAACGTAATAGAAGGGGAAGTCCCCCTGCTTCCAGAGTTCTCGCCAGCCGTTGATCAAAGCCTTTTTCTTTTCCAGATAGAGCATACCTTCGGTGTGATTCGATTCACCCTGATACCAGATAGCTCCGCGAATTGGATATCCCACCAGCGAATGGATCATGCCGTTGTAGAGCATCGTTGGATCCTGATTGCTGGCGAATGGCGTGAGTTCCGCCGGATAGGCCGGGCTGGGTACGAGAGTTTGCGTCGAGTTGACGGCCGCTTTTGCTTTCGTGACCCATTCTTCCGTCGCTGCAATATGCGCCGACAGGCGAGACTTATACTGCGGCGTGCCCGGCGTTCGTCCAATGACGGATTGGTAGATGTCCTGCAGGGCTGATACGCGTTCGAAGCCAACCGGAGGTGTCCACGGTTCGACTCGTGTTCCGCCCCAGGAGGAATTGATCAATCCCACGGGCACATCGAGTTGCTTATGGAGTTCACGAGCCATGAAGAATCCGCAGGCCGTGAATCCGCCAGCAGTTTCAGGTGAACACACTTGCCAAGTCGATTTGAAATCATCCAGCGGCACAGTCGATGGAACCAGTGGAACCTTGATGTGCCGGATCGCAGGATATTTTGCGGCTCCGATTTCTGCGGTCGCATTTGTGCAGCTTCCAACAGTCCATTCCATATTTGACTGGCCTGAACACAGCCAGACTTCGCCGATCAGCACGTCTGAAAACTCAATCGTGTTCTTTCCTTTCACCGTGAGCTTCACCGCCTGTTTGCTGCCGACCATTTCTGGCAGTTCAACCTGCCAGCGACCGGTGTCATCCGGATTCGCTGTGGCAGAATTCGCTCCCAGCGTTACGGAGACCGATTCACCAGCATCCGCCCAGCCCCAAATGCGAATCTTCATCTGTTGCTGCAATACCATGTGATCGCCAAACACCGCGGGCAATCGAACATCCCCAAAAGCGGCACCCGTGAACAACGGCAAAACGCCGACAACGAAAGCGATTGTGGCAATTCGGCAGACAACATTTTTCATGGCGTGTCACTTGAAAAGCGGGGAGGCAGGATCGCGGTAGAACATTTCGTCGCGGCAGCGGATGAGTCACTCTACGCGATGTCGGAGCACACGACAACGCATGCGATAATTTGTGACACCGCTGGCCAAGGGCCGGGGCACAAATAACAGTCTGATTTTTTAGGCAAGAAAATTAGGGGCAAGAACCTGAGTCGCAATGGAGTCGCTTAATTTTCCTACTTGTTAATCTTCTTGCCTTAAATTGCGATTCCTGTTCTTCAATATCCCGCGTCGGAGGCACACGAAAAATGTTCTATCTTTGTCTGCATCAACTGATGCCTCCTTTTTGACTCCGACAGTTATTGCTAAGCCAATCCTAAGCGGCGAAGGTACTGACTGATCTCGGTAGGCCGGA
>JANOZG010000231.1:0-3147 GCA_031429275.1 Planctomycetota bacterium | reverse complement strand
GCCGTGAAGGCTATCAGTGTCTTTACAACACCGATATGAAACGCGAGCTCGATCATCTGGCACGCTTCTTCCACATGGCTGTGGACTACGCCAAAGAGATCGGTTTTACCGGCCAGTTCCTGATTGAACCCAAGCCAAAAGAACCGACCAAACATCAGTACGATTCTGACGCGGCGGCGTGTCTGAATTTTCTGCGAACATATGATCTGATGGATCATTTCAAGCTGAATATCGAGACCAATCATGCGACTCTGGCGGGTCATGAAATGATGCACGAACTGGAATACTCCGGTCTGCAGGGCGCGTTGGGATCGATCGATGCCAACACCGGCGACTTGCTGCTGGGATGGGATACCGATCAGTTCGCGACGAATTACTATCTGACAACTCAAATCATGCTGGTGCTGTTAAAGTACGGTCTGCATCCTGGCGGCGTCAATTTTGATGCCAAGGTTCGGCGTGAAAGCTTTGAGCCAATGGATCTGTTCTATGCCCATATCGGCAGTATGGATGCCTTCGCTCGTGGTTTGAAAGTCGCCGCGAGGATTCTCGAAGAAGGCGGACTCAGCAAGTTGGTCACCGATCGCTACAGCAGCTGGGACTCTGAACTCGGCCGCAAGATTGAATCAGGCAAGGCAACTTTTGCGGAACTGGAAGCCTTGATGCTGAAAAAAGGCGAAGTGACGCGCAACACCAGTGGTCGACAGGAACTGCTGGAGAACATCTTCAATCGATTCCTTGATCGTGCGTAGACCTATCGCGTGATTGGTTGAATAAGCAGCCGTTTGAACAAGCAGCCGCTGCGAAGCGTTGACCGTATTATCTGCGGAGCGTTTTGCAGCGGCACTTTTGTTTGCGAGCCACTTTTTTTCATCCGAGCCAACTGTCATTTCAAGTTGAAATCGCGGACTGCTGATTTCATATCTCGAACCGATGCTGCCATATGAAGTCGCAGCAGAAAAGGATTCTGCAGGTCGCGATCATTGCACGACAACAAACTTCCCTGTACTATCGTTAGGTCGTGCGTATACGCATTAACGTTCCCTGCTGGAGAACATCTTGTGACGGACCAAAGCGAACTTCCGATGGCTTTGCGGGCGGCGTATGTCGCGTTGCATCGACGTTCGGAGGCACATTTTGCGAAGTACGGCGTAACGGCGGATCAGTTTGTACTTCTCGCGACACTGGCTCGCGGGGATGCGTTGACGCAGCGCGAACTCGCTCGTCGAATGCCATCGGACCCAAGCACTGTTCGAGCGATGCTGGTGCTGCTGGAAAAGCAGGGACTGGTACAGCGAGACTCGCATCCAACGGATTCGCGGGCTCGAACGGCAGCGCTGACGACGGCGGGAAAGCGAAAATACCAGCAGGTATTCAAGGCCGGCGAATCAATTCGTCAACAGATGTTTGAATCACTTCAACCTGGCGAAGGCGAAGTGTTGACTCGGCTGCTCCGTCGGGTGGCTGAGTCGCTGAATTCAGAATTTGCGATGGTCAATCCCATCGCATAACGACATTACTCGTTCTCTGCCATTTTTTACAACGGCAAGCCGCACAAGCATGCGGCTTACAAAACTTTTCTCCTTCAACGATTGCAACCCGCCATGAACTACATTTTGAAAGGGTCTGTGCGCCTGATTACGCTAGCGCTAGTTATCTGTGCATGGAATCAGCACGCCCAAGCGCAGGATGCCGCTGACGCTGATAAGTCGGCGGCTGGTCAGCGGGCTGCTCAGCCGCCTCGCGAGCGGCGAGGCGGTGGGTTTGGTGGTCCGATTGAACTTGGCCCTGATGATGTCGCGGTTTACGACGCTCCTCCGGAAGCCTTCAAAACGGCACGCGAAAGCATACCGCATGGCAAGCTGGAAATGGTGGAGTACGAATCAAAGACGGTTGGCGCGACTCGCAGGATGCAGGTGTACACGCCGCCCGGATACTCGGTCGACACGAAGTACCCGGTGCTCTATCTTCTGCATGGCATCGGCGGCGATGAAACAGAATGGCAGCGTTTTGCAACGCCGAATGTGATTCTCGACAACCTGATTGCGGACGGTAAAGCCGTCCCGATGATCGTCGTCATGCCCAACGGCCGCGCTCAGAAAAATGATCGAGCTGAAGGCAACGTCATGGCAAGTGCGCCGGCGTTCGCGGTGTTCGAACGTGACCTGCTGAACGATGTGATTCCCTTCATCGAAGCGAAGTATTCGACCGACAATAACCGCGAAAAGAGAGCGATCGCTGGGCTTTCGATGGGCGGAGGTCAGTCGTTCAACTTCGGGCTGGGAAATCTTGACACGTTTGCCTGGGTTGGCCCATTCTCCGCAGCTCCAAACACGAAACAGCCGGAAGAGTTGATTCCGGATGTCGCTGCGGCCAGGGCCAAATTGAAGCTGCTGTGGATTTCCTGCGGAAACAAAGATGGTCTGATCAGCATCAGCCAAAGAACGCATCAGTTTCTGAAGAAGAACGAGATTGACCACGTCTGGCACGTTGACGGCCACGGCCACGATCCTCAACACTGGAGCAGCAGTCTGTACTGGTTTGTTCAAAGCGTCTTTCAGGATAAGCCACTTCTTGATTCGCCTGGCGTGGCCCAGGACGCTTCTCCGGTCGATGACTGGAAACCAGCCGTCACGAACCAGGAAGGCAAAGAGTATCCTCAGGTCAACTCCGAAGGCCGTGTTCGATTTCGTATCGTTGCACCTGAGGCAACGAATGTTTCGTGCAGTTTTCGCGACAGCAGCGAGTTCCAGAAGGATGATCAGGGCGTTTGGACTGGCTATACGCGGAAGTTGGACGAAGGCTTTCACTATTACACCATCAAGATTGACGGGGCTGAAGTTCCGGACCCGAACAGCAAATACTTCTTCGGCGCTATGCGCTGGGGTAGCGGCGTGGAAGTGCCGGCGAAAGACAAAGAATTTTACGCGATGAAGAGTGTTCCTCACGGCCAGATGCGCGAAGTACTCTTTCCTTCTGAAAGCACTAAGACCGATCGCCGGGCATTCGTTTACACTCCGCCTAGTTATGACGGCGACCAGGAGAAACGCTACCCGGTTCTCTACCTGCAACATGGATGGGGCGAGAACGAATACGGCTGGAGTGTTCAGGGCCATGCAGGCTTGATCATGGACAACCTGCTTGCCG
>JANOZG010000230.1:0-14203 GCA_031429275.1 Planctomycetota bacterium | reverse complement strand
TATCTCATCCGCAACAGCGAAGAAGTTCCGCTGGCGGGCAACACTGGTGGTAGCAACGGCAAGACGTACTCGCACTATCTCATTCATGATGCGGCGATGAAGTTCATCCGCGAGAATGGCAGCAACAAACAACCGTTCTTCGCGTATCTGCCGTATACGCCACCTCACGGCAATTTCGACATTCCCGACGACGATCCCGCATGGGTGATCTACAAAGACAAGCCGTGGTCAGAACAGGCTCGTCGCTACGCTGCGATGGTTACAATGGTGGATAGGCAAGTGGGAGAAGTGATGTCGCTGCTGAAAGAGCTCGGCATCGATCAGCGCACGCTTGTCATGTTCAGCGGCGATAACGGCGGGGCAGACTACTTCAAATCCGAGGAGCATCCTCGCGGTATTCACCTTGCCAATAAGCATCCGCAGACTGGCGTCGAGTATCGCGGCACAAAGGGAACGCTGTACGAAGGGGGAATCCGTATCCCGTTCATCGCACGATGGCCCGGCAGGATCGTACCGGGTCGAGCCAGCGAGCATCTCGGATACTTTCCGGACGTGCTGCCGACGATCGCCGAGGTCACCGGCGCAAAAGCTCCCCCTGATGTCGATGGCCTTTCGATTTTGCCCGAGTTGATCGGTGAATCTGCGGCTGGCCGGAAGCAACCGCAGCACGAGTTTCTGTATTGGGAAATCAATGGCTGGACGGCGATTCGACAAGGCCAGTGGCGAGCCGTCCGACCCAAACCGGCGCAACCATGGGAACTCTATGATCTCGCCGCTGACCCCGGCGAATCAAAAGATGTCGCTGCCGAGCAATCGGCGATCCTTGGCAAGCTGATCGACCTGGCCGCGAAAGCTCATGAGCCGGTGCGTGAAGGAGCTTTCTCTTCCACCGACCTTCACGAACGCGACCGCCGCGCGAAGTTCGGCAATCAGGATCAACCGAATGCTCCCCAGTCCACTGCAACACCCAAAGCAAAAAAGGCCGAAAAAAAGAAGTCGCAATAGAATTCGCTAAGCAGACGAACTTGCTCAAGACCTGACATTGACGTTCTCGCCAAGGCGTTGAATCTGTGTTCCAGCGGCCGAAGAATCGGACCCACTCGCTGCGGAATCAGCGACTGCACAATGAAGGACAGCATTCACTCTTTGGCTGTTCGCTTCGCTGGTCGCGCTGTATGCTGTGGGCACAGCTGCCCAGTCCAATCACAGCCCGACATTCTGAAGTGGTAAAGCCATGAGACTCGTTCTTTCGCTCGTCCTCTCCTTCGCATTGCTCGGCTCCGTCGCACACGCGGACGATACCGCCGAGTTGCTGTTTGTTCGCCGCGTCGCTCCCTTATTGCAGGAGACGTGCCTTGCCTGTCACGGGCAGGACCCGGCGATGATCAAGGGCGGCTTCGACATGCGAACGCAGGCTTCGGTGCTCAAAGGGGGCGAAAGCGAACAGCCAGGTCTGGTGGCAGGGAAGCCTGAGGCAAGCCCCCTGTACCTGGCCGTCACACGGGCGCATGAAGACTGGCAAGCGATGCCTCCCAAGGACGCTGACAAACTCGACGCCGAGCAGACTGCGTGGATCAGAGATTGGATCGCAGGCGGCGCGCCGTGGCCCAGTGATGCTCGGATGAAAGAAATCTTGCAGGCCAACACGGCCCAATGGTCCGCCGAATATGGTACACCGGTTAAGACCAGTGGGGGTCTCTCGTCGGATTGGACGCATCGCAACTATAAGCCTGACGGTCTTTGGGCGTATCAGCCAGTGCAGAAGCCCGCACTCGACGAAACGGGTGCGGCGGCGATTGATGCGCTGATTCAGAGACGGATGCCAAAGGGACTGACCGTCGCGCCTGCTGCTGAGGCAAGGAGATTTATTCGCAGGGCAAGTTTTGACCTCACGGGATTACCGCCGACGCCGGAAGATGTCGCCGCATTCGAGCGAGAGCACGCAAGAGATGCGAATGCCGCTGTGAGCGGTTTGATCGATCGCCTGCTCGCCTCGCCGCATTATGGCGAGCGGATGGCGCAACATTGGCTGGACGTGGTGCGATACGCGGATTCGTCGGGGTTTTCCAATGACTTTGAGCGAGGCAATGCGTGGCGCTATCGTGATTATGTCGTGCGGTCGTTCAATAGCGATAAGCCTTACGCCCAGTTCGTTCGCGAACAAATCGCGGGGGATGAAATCAACCCTGACGACCCCGAGAAAATCATTGCGACCGGCTTCCTGCGGATGGGGCCATGGGAACTGACCGGCATGGAAGTCGAAAAGATCGCACGGCAACGATTTCTGGATGATGTCACCAATAGTGTCGGCGAGACCTTCCTCGCGCATTCGTTGCAGTGTGCGCGTTGCCACGATCACAAGTTCGATCCCGTGCCGACTCGCGACTACTACGGAATCCAGGCGGTCTTCGCGACGACTCAGCTCGCTGAGCGTTCCGCCCCGTTTCTGCCGACAGAAAACACGCAAGGCTTCGAAGAGCGGACGTATCTGGAGAAGACTCGCGCCGAGTATCTCGCCGCGCTGACCAAGCTGGATGACGTGCTCCTGGAGAACGCGCAGCGCTGGTTCACGGATCATGGAAAGGACGCCTCGAAGTGGAACATCGCCGTTGAAGCGGCGCGAGAATCAGTTTCGAAAGGCGAACAAAAAGACCGACCGCGAGGACAGTACTCCGATGTGTTCTCCGCAGCCCGTAAAGCACTCACATCGTCGGGAGTGCCGGAGAGCGAGTTCCCGCCGAAGCTGACGGGTTTCACGCCGGAGCAGTTCGGTCTGGAGCGCGTTGCTCGCAAAGGACTCGAACGATTGCAGTGGGAATTCGACCGCTACGAACCCTTCGCACTCGCTGTCTATGACGGGCGCACACGAGAGTACAAGACGGTCTTTACGCCGATCAGGATGCCGGAGAATCGCCTGACGCAAGGCACACAGGAAGAGACCTGCATCCTTCCGGGAGGCGATCCCTTCGCCAGTGGTGATCCTGTCAAACCAGGGGTTCTCAGCGTTATCAGCGCGGTGCAGCAGATGCCGATTCCCGAAGGCATCGAAGGTCGGAGGCAGGCCTTCGCCGACTGGGTCGCCAGCGCGGACAATGCCCTGACCTCGCGAGCCATCGTCAATCGCATCTGGATGTGGCACTTCGGCGAGCCGATCGCGGGCAATCCCAATAACTTCGGCAGCACAGGCAAGAAACCGACGCATCCCGAATTGCTCGACTGGCTCGCGGCGACTTTTGTTGAGCAAGGTGGCTCGTTCAAATCGCTGCACCGGCTTATCATGCAGAGCGCCGCCTATCGCCGCAGCACGCGGCACCCTGATCGTACATCGCTCACGGAAATGGACTCCGCCGGCACGAGCTATTGTGTTTTCAAGCCGCGTCGCCTGAGCGCGGAAGAACTGCGTGACGCGATGCTCATGGTTACGGGAGAACTGAATCCTGCGATCGGCGGCATTCCGAATCGGCCCGAGATCAACGTCGAAGCAGCGATGCAGCCGCGCCAGGTGATGGGCACATTCGCTGCTGCCTGGGTGCCGAATCCACTGCCGCGACAGCGTCATCGCCGCTCCCTGTACGCGCTGAAGCTGCGCGGCCTCAGCGATCCGTCGTTAGAGGTCTTCAATGCACCTACGCCCGATTTCTCCTGCGAGCGACGTGAGGCCAGCACCGTCACGCCCCAGGTTTTTTCGCTCTTCAACAGTGTGGCCAGCGCGAATCGCTCTCTCGCCATGGCAGCACGAGTGGTGAAGGAAACCACGACTGAGGAGGAAGCGATCACCCGATGTTTTGCACTCGCCTTTGGTCGTGCTCCTACATCGGACGAGCTCAAAGTCTGTATCGCCCACTGGCAGGAGATGGAGGGACTGCAATCGAAGCTGACCTTCACCTCACAGAAGCCGCCTACCGTCGTGCGTCGTGACGCCGTCGAGGAGAACACTGGCGAAAAGTTCTCATTCACCGAGCAACTGCACTCAAACGCCGATTTCGTTTCCGATTTGCAACCTGCAGATTGCGATGCCCGCACTCGAGCCCTGGCGGATGTCTGCCTCGCGCTTCTTAACACCAACGAGTTTGCCTATTGTGACTAGCTGCGGGCTCTTAGGAACAGTCCCGAAATAAGTTCCGTCTACCCCAACCCGAAGCGTCAGCGAGGGATCGAGATGTTGTGCAAAATCCCTCACTGACGTTTCGGGTTGGGATTTCATTGCATGGAAACATCGGGAACTTATTCCGGGACTGTTCCTTAGCTTTCTGCTATTGGTCATAAGCTGTGAGAAACCAAACAACCACCAACCAGTAAAGATTTCAGAATCACTTTGATGATGCTGAATGTGTTTATTCAAGAACTCAAGCCCCCGCGTGCAATATGACAACTCACAAACCAACGTCTACCCGCCAATCGCCAATCGCTGACCGCCGACTGCTGCTCCGGCGTGAGTTCGTCTACAGCCTTGGAGCGTCACTCGGCAGCGTGGCCTTGACCTCCATGCTCGCGGCTGAGGAGAAGAAGTCGCATCTTCCGGCGAAGGCGAAAAACGTCATTTTCCTGATGATGGAGGGCGGGCCTTCGCACATCGACACGTTCGACCCGAAGCCCGCGCTGACGAAGTTGCACCTTCAGGAGTTTACCCGCGAGGGGAAACAGAAGTCCGCGATGGAAAGCGGCAAACGCTATTACGTGCAGAGTCCGTTCAAGTTCATTAAGGCTGGGCAAAGCGGGGCGGACATGGCCGACAACTGGTCGCATCTTGCCAGGGTCGCCGACGACATTTGCTTTTTCCGTGGCTGCCAGGTGGACAGCGTCAATCACCCGACTGCGATGTATCAGATGAATTGCGGCAACCGATTCGGCGGAGATCCCGGACTTGGTGCCTGGGTGAATTATGGCCTTGGTACCGTCAATCAGGATCTGCCTGGGTTCATGGTGCTTCCCGAAGTGAGCTATCCGCAAGGCGGCGCGGCAAACTGGAGCAACGGTTACTTGCCCGCGAGTTTCCAGGGGACGCCGCTCCGCGCGAAGGGTTCTCCGATTCTCGACCTCGCTCCGCCCGCTGGTGTCACGCCCGAGCATCAGCGGAAGAATCTGGACCTCATCGCCCGGCTGAATGAAGCTCACGCGGCTGAAAGCCCGTGGCATGAGGAACTCAACGCGCGGATGGACAATTACGAACTCGCGTTCCGCATGCAGATGCAGGTTCCCGAAGTGCTCGACCTCTCGACAGAGGACGCCCGAACGCAGGAACTTTACGGTCTTGGCCAGGACGCCACCGATGCGTTTGGCCGCAAATGTCTGCTCGCTCGCAAGCTGGTCGAGAAGGGCGTGCGTTTCGTACAGCTCTACAACGGTTCCTGGGACAGTCATGACTACATCGCACGCGCTCACGGCAATCTCGTGCGCGGCGTCGATCAGCCGATTGCCGCCCTGATCACAGATCTCAAGCAGCGCGGGCTGCTGGAGAGTACGCTGATTGTGTGGTGTGGCGAGTTCGGCCGCACACCGGATAACGGTGTGCGGGGCGGCATCGCCTATGGCCGCGACCATAACCCCAACGCCATGACCATCTGGCTGGCCGGTGGCGGCTGCAACGCGGGTCACACCATCGGAGGAACCGATGAACTCGGCATGACCGCCGTCGAGGGGATCGCCCACGTCCGCGATCTCCACGTCACACTCCTGCGGCTGCTTGGTCTCGATGACAACAGGCTTACTTACTATCACGCCGGTCGATTTAAACAGCTCAGTCAGTTCGGCGGCAGCGTAATCCCCGGACTGATCGGCTGAATCATCTTGTTGATAACCTACTGGCAGATGTTACGTTCTTAGTTAGCTGGACAGCACCACGTTGTCCCCTCGCCCCCGTTGAATGTGGATTGGGTTAAAGCTTTACTCCGAATCATGCACGCGTGGTGCGTCCATCAGTGTGGCTCGTGGATTTCACACGGAAATGCCCGCCACGGAGTGACCGGGAACTTTGGGTTTCGGGCGAAGCCCGCGTCAGGAACATTGCTGGGTTGTTGGATCATTGGCATTTTGAACAACGGGTTTTTTGCTGTTGAACATCTCGCCGTTTTTACAACAAGTCCTAAAGAATTTGTTATTCTGGCCACAGTCGCCATAGACAGAATGCATCAACAAGAACGGTAACTTGTCATGAACCAACAGAGAACAACATCATGCCGGATCTGTGTCATAGGTTCAGCCAACGTTGACCTGATTTTTCGGACACAGCGGTTGCCCCAGCCAGGAGAGACGCTTGCAGGTCACTCATTGGACCAATGTATGGGGGGCAAAGGGGCGAACCAGGCGGTTGCGGCTGCGAGGCTTGGCGCACATGTCGGCTTTGTGGCACGTGTCGGCAATGACGCTTTCGGCTTACAAGCCATTCAGGCTTATCAATCAGACGGGATCGATACGTCGTTCGTTCAAAGGGATGCCGATCTTCCTACTGGTACTGCCGCGATACTCGTCGATGACCAGGCAGAAAACTGCATCATCGTGGTAGGCGGAGCCAATCAGGCGTTGACACCGCAGGATATTCAGAACGCATCGTTAGCCATCGAGCAAGCCGACGTGGTTCTCTGTCAGCTGGAAACACCAGTCCAGGCGAGTATCACAGCCTTCCGTATCGCGCGAGCTGCTGGAGTTATGACCGTCCTGACTCCGGCTCCAGTCGCATCGGTTACGGATGAGTTACTGTCGTTGTGCGACGTATGTGTCGCCAACATGACGGAAATGGCAGCGCTAGTGAACCGTTCCGTCAAAAGCCGGGACGATGCTGAACTCGCTGCAAACCTGCTTCGACAACGCGGAGTTCAACGTGTTGTGCTGACGATGGGGAGTGAGGGCGCTCTTGTCGTGGATGAAACGGGAGCAACATTTATTCCGCCTTATAAGGTTAAAGCGGTCGATACCACTGGCGCTGGAGATGCCTTTACCGCTGCATTGGCGGTTTCATTAGCGGAAGGTTTAGACATCGGTGACGCTGCTCGACGTGCGAGTTTGGTGGCCGCGATTTCGGTCACTCGAAGCGGTACTCAAACGTCATTTCCCACGTTGGACGAAGTCAACAGTAGTGTTCTGCATCCATCGCACAATTAAGGCTAGCCTGAATTGCGCACGAACCGTTGGAGTACAGGCTTCAGCCTGCTGTTCTCTTGACCGTGGCAGGCTAAAGCCTGTACTCCAGCAACTGGTGCGCAAAGCAGGCTAGTGAATTCATCTGCCACATCAATTAACATCCAGCCCGAACGAGCGATCAATAGCTGGCGTGGTTGATGTCGCTGAAAACTGCGACTTGTCGCGGATGGTTTACTGGCGGCAATCAGAAGAGACAGCTACATATTCGTCTTTGTATCACCACCCGCGCCGCCGGCAACTTTTTGCAGAGCCGCGTTGAGTTCCCGGTCGTGGCCGTGGTCGCGGCTGTAGATGCGGAAGATGATGAAACTCGTCGGCAGACTGCGGAACAGTTCGTCGTCATCCAGTTCATTCGACATGCCGCTGGCGGGATCGTACCAATAGTTTTGCTTGCCGGCCGGTTTCCGCGCACTTGGGCGATGGTAGTGTTTCGCCACATCGATACGCAGCGGTATGTTACTGATCGCCTTCGGCAGGTATTCGCGGACGCGCCGTTCTACGAGGTCCGGTTCCGAAAAGATGGTTGTGCTTTCTGCCTGACCGCTGTGAAAGTGCATCGTTCTTTCACACGCCATGCGCCACATTTCTTTGCGGTTAATGATGTCGCGCCAGTGCTGGCCTAGTTCCCGAAGTTCTGGATCATCACTGTCGGCCCAGCGAACAACGTCAACAAGAAACGATGTTTCCGTGAGTCCCTGATATGCCTTTAGATGTTCCAGTGGATTGCCCGGAAACATTCGCTGCATGGTTTCCGCGAAGTAGTCTTCCAATGCGATATCAATCCCGCGCACCGTGCGATGAAAGTAAATCGTGCGAAACAGGTTGGCTCGTGTTTCGATAAAATTGATCAGCGTCGGCAAACCACGCGAATGAATCGTCAGGCCATTTTCCGTGAAGAAGCTGTAATGAATCAGTCGAGAGATATCGAACGCCTTTGTGTTGTAGCCCGACATGTAGGCGTCGCGAAGCACGAAGTCCATGTTATCAACTGTGTAGATGCCGCTGAACAGAGATCGCAGTTTTCGCAGCCAGTCAGGGTGGCCTTCCTGATCCTCCACTCTGCCGGATGGACGTCGAATCAACCAGCCGATTTGCTTTGGATCAATTTCCTCCAAGGGCTGCAGTTTGCCGTTGGGATTGCGGCGAATTCGACGAATGATGTCGCCGAGTTCGTGTTCAATGATGTGGCCGCCGATGTCTTCGTGCGTCAGATCGAACTGAGCCAGATAATGGTCGTCAAAAAAATGTCCGAATGGGCCATGTCCAACATCGTGGAGCAGTCCCGCGATGCGGACCATACTTTCCACACACGCTTTCGAGGGAACATTGCGGCAGGCATCGACCAGCGAGTCATACCATGCATTCACAGTCACAGAACCGAGGTGCATGACTCCCAGCACGTGCTGAAATCGCATGTGCTCAGCCGAAGGGAAAACCCACCATGCTGTTTGTAACTGGTGGATTTGTCGCATCCGCTGAACCCACGGATGGTCTATCAGATCCTGTTCTGCAGCTTCGTTAGTCGGCAGGCCGACGCGGGAAATAAACGGGACATATCCGTGAATAGGATCGTGTGACAGGCTCTCCGTTGTAAAATCGCGAACCATGGGGTCTCCATCTGAATGGCAATTGAAATGTCTGCAGCCTGGAAGTGATCTGAAACCGGCAATGTTCATCCCCGCCAACGGTTTCTCCCCGATGGTCTGGAATGAATTTAGAAAGGCGAGCGGGGCACTAAGTGCCCTGATTCCCCGTATTTCAAACTGCAAATCAGCGGATTTACATCCCCCGCTCGCCGTAATTCCAGGCCATAGGGGATAAATCCAGCGGCGATCAGAGTTCACTCCGTTGTCTTGTTTTCTGAATGTCAAGGAATTTGGCCGGATGATAGCCGCAAAATTGATTCCTGCGATTCGATTCTGCCCGCGTTTTCCACATTCTGGTCTGGCGGGCCATGTGAACCGTCCTCGGGAATCAAAACTTCAACTTCTGTCGTTGCATCGCTGGTTGACCGCTACAATACGGCGGTCTAAAGTTTGAAGTTCAGTAAGTTTGTCCAAGGGGTGCCCCAGTCGCAGGACGGGTCTCCAGACTCGTCCAGACAGTTTCGGACCAAGACGGGACAGGAGTCCCGTCCGACTTCGCAAACTTTGGGCTCGCCAAAGTAAAACTCGGTATCCAATATCCGAGTACTCAGGAAACACAGAATGTCAGGTCAGCAGGATCAGTCGCCAGGAAATGATTCGGGCAATTCCGGAAAGTCCGGCCGTTCGCCGCGTAAAGATCGCAATCAGTCCAATAACGGATTGTGGTATCTGATCGCCATCGGATTGATAGCTGCCGTTGCCATCTCGGTCGCCGCACGCGGTCGCAGCGGCGAAAAAATGTCCTACAGCGAAGTCATGACGAAGCTGAGTAAAGGCACGCTGAACAACACGGTCATGTACGAGGTGTCGCTTTCACAAACGGCGCTCACATGGCAATACCCGTCGCGCGAAGACGCATTGGACGGAAAAGGCGGCGAATTCAAACGCTACCATGTTCCTCTGATTGGCATTAGTGATGTCAGCCGAGCGAAACTCGAAGATAAGCTGAACGAAATGGAAATTCGTTTTTACGGCACGGAATTGCCATCTGATCTCGTGGCCTTACTGCCGATGCTGCTACTCACCGCGATGCTGGTGGGTGCATTTATTTTTGTCCTGAGGCGTATCGGCGGGACTGGTTCTGCCATGTCGTTTGGACGCAGTCGTGGTCGATTGTATGCTCAGGAAGATGTCCATGTGACATTCAACGACGTCGCAGGCATCGATGAAGCCGTGGAAGAATTGAAGGAAGTCGTGGAGTTTCTGCGCACGCCTCAGAAGTATCAGGCTCTTGGCGGACGAATTCCACGCGGTGTACTTTTAGTGGGACCTCCAGGCACCGGCAAAACAATGCTGGCCAAAGCAGTCGCGGGCGAAGCTGGCGTCCCATTCTTCGGATTGTCTGGTTCGGACTTTGTGGAAATGTACGTTGGGGTCGGTGCGGCTCGAGTGCGAGACATGTTCCAGCAGGCTCTGCAGCGTGCGCCTGCGATTATCTTCATCGACGAACTTGATGCGTTGGGAAAAGTGCGAGGCAGCGGGGCTCCGGGTGGTCATGATGAACGCGAACAAACGCTGAACGCATTGCTTGTGGAAATGGACGGCTTTAGTACAGACCACAGTGTCATTGTCATGGGTGCTACCAATCGTCCTGAGACGCTTGACCCGGCATTGATGCGACCAGGCCGTTTTGACCGACACGTGCTTGTTGATCGCCCTGACATTAAAGGTCGCGAGGCGATTCTGAACGTGCATTCCAAGCGAGTCAAGATGGCAGACAATGTCGATATGAAGCGATTGGCGAAGCTCACGCCAGGCTTCGTCGGTGCCGATCTTGCCAATCTGGTCAATGAAGCCGCGTTATTGTCTGCGCGCCGTGAAGACAAACGAGTCACCATGAAAGCGTTCGAAGACGGCATCGAACGTGTCATCGCGGGGCTGGAGAAGACGTCCCGCATTATCGTCGAAGACGTCAAGCGACGAGTGGCCTGCCACGAATCCGGTCACGCACTGGTCGCAGCAAGTCTGCCGCATACGGATCCCGTGCATAAGATCTCGATCATTCCTCGCGGCATGGGTGCGCTCGGATACATGCTGCAGTTGCCAGAAGATGACCGTGAACTGCTGACGCAGTCGGAACTACAGAGTCGCATCGCTGTTTTGCTGGGCGGGATTTCTGCCGAACAGATCATCTACAATGAGACTTCCACTGGTGCCCAAAACGACCTGCAGCGAGCGACCGATCTGGCCCGCCGCATGGTGACGGAATTTGGCATGAGTCCTCGCATGGGCCGGATGTATTACAGCGAATCTCAGCGTTCGCCGTTTCTTCACGGCAGCGGTGGCATTGTGTCAGAATCGATACATTCTGAAGCGACTTTGCGTGAGATCGATATGGAAGTCAAACGCCTCGTGGACGAAGCGTATCGCACGGCTTTCGATACTTTGACGTCGCAGCGTTCGACGCTGGAGAAAATCACGGCCGACCTGATTGAAATGGAGACGATGTCGGCTGAGCATATGCACAAGATTATCGATGCCAACCGCAAGGGCCCGAAGTTGATGGCCGGAGCAGGCACGATCACGGCGGAAGTACAGTCATCAGAACAGAATGCAGAGCCAGACGTCACTTCCATTCCGGCACCGGGATTGGAAGCCGCAGAAGGCTGACACATGTTTTATGTTCATATCCTCTGGATGTTCATCCGGAACTCGCTCATCCGTGAGATGATGTTTCCGGCGAACTTTATCATTCAGGTCGTGACGCGACTCTTCTGGTTCTTCGCTCGCGTCGCGTTATTCGTGATGATCTACCGGGAAGTCGATAACATTCAGGGCTGGTCGAAGCATCAGTACTTTGTGTTCATGTCGACAGGAATGTTGATTAACGCCATTGTCGAAGCGTTCTTCATGCCGAACTGTGCGGCGTTTTGCGACAACATTCGCACGGGAAAACTGGATTTCGCACTAACGAAGCCCGTTGATTCGCAGTTTCTGATTTCGCTGCAGCGGATCAGCCTTGCGATGATCAGTCAGATTATGCTGGCAGCGGCCTTGCTGGTCTGGTCATTGATCAGCATCGGATCGCCGATATCGCTGTTGCAGGCCGCCATGTACCTGTTTTACATCGCCGTGGCCGTTGCTTTTTTCTATTCGATGATGATCACAACGGCCTGTACCAGTATCTGGTTCGGACGAAATCAGGGCCTGTACGACTTCTGGTTTTACATCACGATTTTCGCTCAATATCCACGCAGCATCTATGATGGCACGGATGACAGTCGTTTCGAATCCGGTGAGATGCTGCAATTTGGATTCACCTGGATCGTGCCGATTTTGCTCGTCGTCACCGTGCCGGCTCAGATTATTGTCGGCACACTGGATGACTATGGGTTCGCCGCAGTCGCTGCGATTGCCGCTGTCGTCGCACTCATCGGCTCGCGCGGCGTGTTTCAGTGGAGCCTGAATCATTATCGTGGCGCGAGCAGTTGATATGCCTTGAGCCTGAGGCGCTAGCCGATTTCCTGCGATCGAATCGGCTAGAGCCTCAGGCTCAAAGGGTATTTTGGGTTCTGCCGCTCGACTCACAACATGCCGTGTGGCAGTGACGCAAACATCGTATCAATCAAACTGTTGAGCTGACTTAGCCCGGCTACAGAATTGCCTCGGATGTTCGTTGGTGTCGTCAGTGAGGGTTGCGAATTCGTTCCGCTCGTTGAAGAAGCTGTTGACGGTCGAGTTCCGGAATTCGAATTTCGTGGTACGTTTTTTCCGGCACCTGTGTTCGCAGCATTCGTGATCGCGACTTGCGGCGGCGAAGCACGTTTTGGCGTTTGTTGAGACGTCGCCGAGGCGGATTGCGTCATCTGACGTCCCGAGCCGCCAGACTTGGGCGGAGTCGGTTTCGGTGGCGTAGACTTGGGAGGTGCGAGTTTCGGTGGAACCGGCATCGGCACTGCCAGATTCACTCGTTCGAAATCGTCGCCTCCTGTAATCGCGATGTCTTTGCTGGAAACAGCAACGCTGCCGTCCGCTTTGGTCACACGCACCTGATAAACGCCCGTGCGAAGACCGTCAGCAACATCAAACGAATACTGGCCCTGCCGATCTGCGGTCGTCGTCGCGACAACAGAGCCATCGGCATTATTGATCAATTTCACCTTGGCATTCGCGATTGCAGGTTCACCGCGGCTAATCTTACCGTCGTTATTGTGGTCGCTGTTGACGGTGCCAGAGATTGCCGCCTTGAAGATGAACGCATTGTGCTGAATTGAAGTCAGATCCGTATTACGTTCAATGATGTCGGACAACGATGTTCGCTGCAGACTTGCAAGCTCTTTGCCCGAGAACCGATTCTGATACCAGAAGCGGTCACCGTCACGCAGTCGTTCAAATTGATCGACGATGATCGTCTGAAAAGTTTCTCCGACGCTGCTGCCGACCACATGATCTTCCGCCAGTCCGCCGACCCAAAGGTCGACGTTGTCGACTGTCCCGTAGAGTAATTCCAGTTTGGACGCAAGTTCGGGGTCTGAAGTGATCTCAGAAAAACTGGTCACTCGCGGAAGTCCGACCGCCTCACGAGTCGTATTGTAATCCGCCAGTCCATGATCGCGGCCTCGCTGAATATTCAGACTCGCTAAATCCAGTCCGCTGGCACCCGGTGGTCCAAACAAAAAATTGCGAACGCTGTCCACAACTTCGGTATCCACCTGAGAAGACGGATCAGACGACAAGTATTTCAAAATCGGATCGATGCCAGTTTCTTCGGCCAGAGCAGGATTGAAAAATGCCTGGCTAAGGGCGACGGCCTCGCGGGTTTCCAGCCCGTTGTTGTCGAGGAATTCCACATCATCGCCGAGCAGGCTGTGTCCGAATCGAAACGCAGCTGTGGCAAATTCGTTACTGATCCCCGGATTGATTGTCGAATCGTAACCCGTGTATTTGCTGAGCGCGCCACGGCCAAGCAGCGAAGGCAGCCATTCGTTGTAGGTGATCGCCTGAATCTCCGCGATCACGATAGATCGTGCCTGCTGATAGATCTGCTCGTCGGTCAGATTCGGATTGGCTGACGCAATCCTGTCCGCCTGAAAGTTGTGTTCTCGAACGAACAGCGTTTGCAGAGAAGTCAGTTCGACATTTTCGTTGGCGCGCGAATCACCGGCGGCAAACAATTCGTCATTGGAAACAAACGGATTGGCGTTGTCCATGTTCAGGGTGCCGTCGGGAAACGTTTCGGGATTGTTGAACGGAAGCATATCGCCGTCGCTGGTCTTTAGGCGTCCTCCCGAGAGTGTTCGCAGCGTTGTCGCAGTGGCATCGTTGGAACCGTAGACCATTGACCCATCGAGAAACGCGGTAATCTGGTTAACCTGTTCGCGAGGATTGGACGAACTGGTGCCTGTGGCTGGATCAAAGCCGGAGCGCATCGAGTCGATCGTTTTTGTGCCAGTACCGAAAGGATCAAATGATGGATCGCC
>JANOZG010000229.1:0-19882 GCA_031429275.1 Planctomycetota bacterium | reverse complement strand
TGTCATTCGGAGCGGTAGCGTCGATGTTGATCACTGCCGTCCCGGCTTCAGCCAGTCGCCGTGCCAGCAGACAGCTCTGCCCCCAGCGATGGCGACCGTAGCGATCTCTCACGTCCGCAGATTCTTTGGCAATGTCGAACGCATCGACGACTTTATGACTGGTCAGCATGGTGAATGCCGCAGATCGAAACTGATCGACGCCACCAAGCGAATGCAGCAGTTCCAGATCAGAACGCAGCGTATCAAACTGTCGAACCAGTGAACGTCGATGATCCAGTCGGTCGTTATCGATGCCTGTCGCCAATGTCAGGTCACCGGGCGCGAAGCCAGGCTTTGACGGATCACCGGTTTCGAACGCGCGATGGCTGACTCCCAGATAGCCGGGATTCGTCATGAAGGGAGCTTTCTGCAGCCCGACATATTGCGGCATGCCGTCGACACGCAGACCGCGTTGCCAGCTCGCGATCATCCCGAAGTCCGGATGTTCGGAACGAGCCTGCGATGTCGGGTCCGGGACTGTGGGTGTCTTCCCGGTCAGGACTTCAATGCTGCCGTCGTTGTGGGCCGACATCTCATGGTGCAGGGATCGAATGAGTGAAAATCGCTCGGCGCGCTGAGCCTGTTTCGGCATGTACTCGCAGATGTCCATGCCGGGGACCGTCGTCGGGATCGGCTTGAGCGGGCCACGAAACTCCGCGGGCGCGTCAGGCTTCATGTCCCATGTTTCAAACTGACTCGGTCCTCCCCACATCCAGAACAGAATGACTGTTGTATCGGGTTCGCTCGTTGCACCAGCCTGTGCACGCTGAGACAGCAACTGCGGCAGAGTCAGACCTCCAAGTGCCAGAGTGCCGATCCGCATGAATGTTCGCCGCCGCAGTGGGCCAGTGCAGTTGCTGTTCTTCATGTATAACCACACTCTTGCGAATTCATCTTCGAACTTAATTCTTCTGTACTCTGTCGAATCAGAATAGTTCTGAAATTGCATCACCAAACGGAAGCACGGGAATCGGGCGACCACTGTGGTCGGGGTATGAGATGCCTGTATCGACTCCAAGATGCCGGTAAACGGTCGCGAGAACGTCCTGTGGTGATTTGGGATTTCTGAGCGGCAAAGCCCCCTTCGAATCGGATTCCCCGACGACTCGCCCACCTTGAATGCCGCCGCCGGCCATGGCCGCATTGAAGACATTCGGATAATGATCGCGGCCACCGGTGGCGTTCACGTTCGGGGTTCTTCCGAATTCGCCCCAGGCGAGCACCATGGTTGTTTCCAGCAGACCACGCTGATCCAGGTCTTCAATCAAAGCGGAATACGCCTGATCCCAGCGCGGCAGAAAACCATCGCGCATGGTTTCGTAGCCTTTCACATGCGTGTCCCACCAGCGGCAATCAACCGTGACCATCGGCACTCCGGCTTCAATCAGACGCCGAGCCAGCAGGAATCGCTGGCTCCACGCCGGCACACCGCAACGGTCGGGTGTCGGAGCCTGATACGCCGACATGAAGCCATAGCGATCCCGAATGTGCTGAGGTTCAGCGTCCAGATCAAAGGCCCGACGTGCGGCATCACCAAGAAGGATGTCCCAGGCTCTTGCCTGAAACGCATTGACGGCTCCTATCTGAGCGGCCTGGTCGGACGCCGTTCGCATGTGATCCAGACTCTGCAGCAGGGATCGCCGATCATCAATGCGGCCGACAGAAACTTCTGTCGGAGACTCGAGATTTGGAATCCGAAATGGCCCGGAGTTTGCCGGATCAGCCTGCGTTTCGAAAGGAGCACACGCCGGTCCCAGATACGACGCATCGACGCCCGGCACACGCCGGGGAATCATGACATAAGGTGGCAGTTGCGGATTCCGTTGTCCCAATTGACGAGCGACGATCGACCCGCAGCTTGGGCGTGAATTGACATCCGGTGCTCCGACGCTGGGGTATCCGGTGAAGCACAACTGATCGCCCGTCGAATGTCCGGCATCGGTGTGATTCAGACTGCGAATGATCGACCACTTGTCCATGATCGCCGCCGACTGAGGCAGCATGTCACAGATCTGAATGCCCGGCACTTTGGTAGACATCGCGTCAAAGTAGCCTCGATATTCTGCTGGGGCTTCCGGTTTCGGGTCCCATGTTTCGTGCTGACTTGGCCCGCCTCGCATCCAGAGAATGATCACAGAAGATGGCGACGATGACTTCGCTGGCGAAGGAGCGGCCTCGGCCTTCAGGCGAAACAGATCTGACAAGCTCAGTCCGACCGTCCCCAGCATTCCGGCATGCAGAAATCCGCGACGATCTGTGTGTCGCAATGAATTCCGAAACTCTCGACATCCGGTGTTCAGGACAGCCGTGGTCATGGGGACAACTCCGGGAAGTCGGTCGAAAAGTGAACTGCGGCGGGGGAATTCGGGGAAGGTCCACCTGGAATGGAACTGCGAGATCGTCAATGCTCGCTGCATTTCGAACCAAGTTCAAGAGGAACACGTCAGATTTTGAGTCGCAGAGATGAGATAAAAGAATTCATCGTCCCTCGGCAAGTGACTTCTGCAATGAGTTGAGGTCAAATCACGAACTGATTCTCGTACAGCCCGCCTGTTTGCGATTCCGAAGGGTGTGACAAGCGGCAGCGCGGGCACACCAACACCGAATGGAACACGTCATGTCTAACCTGCCATCGTCTCGTTGCAAATGTTCGACTTTCCTGGTCCTTTTTGCTCTGCTCACCATCACCCTGAGTATGTCGCCCGCATTGGCTGAACATGAAGGCAAGGTCCAGATCCTGCTGCTCGGTGACAGTACGACGGAAGGCAGTATTCCCAGGCTGATCAAACCTGGCGGACCGCATCTTGAAACTGTCCTTGAGCAGTTGCTTGCAGCTGAAAAAGATTTGCCGCCGTGTCATGTGATCAACTCCGGACTCAGCGGCGAGTACATTCGCAGGCTGATTGATTCCGGTCGCTACGACCGCGATGCCGCAAAGCTGCCGGGTCTCGACTACATCTTCATTCGCTATGGCCTGAACGATCGAGCACGAGTTGAAAACTTTACAGAAGAATTTCCAAAGCACTTTCATGAGCTCATCGATCGCCTGCGTAAAGACCATCCTCAAGCGGTACTGATTCCAATGACCGTGATTCCCTATGCCAACGAAGAGGGTTGCAGGGAAATCAATGATTTGGTCCGGCAGGTGGCGGAGAAAGAAAAACTGGACGTCTTCGACATCTATCCCCGTTATTCGGCTGAATTGGCGAACGGGCCGAACATGCTCAACTATCGCCGGTATCCACTGGACAAGGTTCCAGAAAAACACCACGCGTTGGTGAAGCCATTTCTTAACGGGCCAAGTGTCGTCGTCATGGCCAATGAACTCGATGGCATCCTGGGACATCTGCCGGGATGGTACGGCGACCGACATCCGAACCTCGCTGGTTACAATGTCATCGGCGATGAAACGGCGAAGTATCTGATGACCATCATGCGTGCCGCGAATCCAAAACTTCCTGAAGTTCTTGATGCTGTCTCCCGTGACAAGTTGTCTTCAGCCCTGACGCTGCACGCTTCCTTCGACAATGGACTGGACGCCGATTTCTCTCGAGGTGACAGCACATGTTACGTCAAGAAAGGCGCGGAACTGCTCCGTGCGGAAGCGAATGAGGATGCCAAACTTCTTCCTGACACTGGGCGTTTTGGAGGTGCGCTGCATTTCACAAAAAAGAGCGGTTTCCAGCCGGCATTCAAGGACGCTGGAGTTCTTGGTTACAACGACAAGAACTGGAATACCACTGTCTCTGTCTGGTTGCGACTGAATCCGGATCTGGATCTTGAGCCCGGCTATTGTGATCCGATCCAGATCGTGGGCGACGATGGCAAAAAGGGCTTTATCTTCCTTGAGTTTTCAAAGGACGAAACGCCGCGATATTTTCGCTACGCCATTCGACCGTTGTTTCACATCTGGAACCCGGACAACGTGACCTGGGCCGATATCCCGTTCGACAAACGCCCGATGGTGCAGGTTGAACGCCCTCCGTTTACACGCGAGGCATGGACGCACGTTGTCTTCACTCTTGAGAACGTCAATAACAAAAACAAACCCCAGGCCGGTCGATTATACATGAACGGCGAGCTGCAGGCGGCGATTGAGAACTGGGACCTGACCTTCGGCTGGAATCCGTCACAGGTATTGCTTGTGCTGGGGGCATCTTATGTCGGACACATGGATGATCTGGCGGTGTTCAACCGCGTGCTGAGCGATGAAGAAGTGAAGCAGCTCTACGGCCTGAAAAACGGCGTTGCTGAGCTGCATCCGTCAGCGGCGAATTGAACGCAGTCGAATCCCGTCGGCGGAGCGACGGGAACTGAATTCGTTTATCATCGCTTTGCAAATTCTTGCAACCGTTCAAGCAGGATCTCCTGTGCGATTGCGGTGCTGTTGGCGGGGCGGTCAACCAGTGACAGGTCCTGGGCGTTGACCAGTCGGCGAATCAAGTCGTCGCGGTCCATGGGTTCCGACAAGGGTTCGCTGACCGAAGGATGGACCACGACCACATCCCACGTTGGTGGGCCGAAATTCAGCGACCAGTTCATGACCCATGCATAAGACGCGGCAAAGGTTTCGTCATTGTCAGAAGCGATGCTGCGGGGCACGGCGATCAGGACCAGGTCGGGCTTGAGAGATCGGACGCGAACTTTGGCGGATTCTTCAATTCCCGCCAATGTGAGATTTTCGGTCGGCCATGCTTCGACAGTGATTTCTGCGTCGGGAAAAGATGTACGGAGAGCCGGAGCGATCCATTCGTCGAAGGGTTGCATGGCAAGGATTCGAATCGGTTTCCCGTCGCTCAGCAGCTTCCATGTGTTTTCGACAGGGTTAGGTGGAACGGGAACATCATCGAGCGAATGACGCTGTCCGGTGATCGTCTGAGCCAGACAGGTCGCGATCCGCTTGTGACCGGCCATATTGGGGTGAATGGCGTCGCTCATCAGTAATCGCCAGTCGAATGGGGCATGGGCACGAACGGCGTCGAGTTCTCGATACACATCACACACGGGGATGTTCAATTCGCTGCCAACCTGTCGGATGACGTCGCAATACTCAATCAGCTTTTCGGTCGGACGATCGCCTGTTGTGACGACATTATTTGGGGTTGCCAGAATCACTTCACTCCCAGCGGCCCGGCACTTCGTCACAATTGCCTTCAGGTTCACACGGTACGCTTCCAGCGGCACTCGAGTCATATCATTCAGGCCGAACATCACGGTGACCAGATCCGGCCGATGACTGATGACATCGCGATCGATACGAGCCAGCGCATCCTCCGTTGTGTTGCCGCTGATGCCGGCATTGAACATTTCGACGTTGGCCTGCGGTATCGCTTGTTGCAGAGCAATTTCCAGCATGTCGGTGTAGGCTCGCCGACTGCCGGTGTGATAATAAACACCGGTCACGCTGTCGCCGAAGCAGGCGATTCGCACAGCTTCGCCGGACGATAGTTTTTTTCGAATCTTGAGTTGTGGTCCCACCGCCTGCTGCAGGACCGGCAACATCAGTTCTGCAAGTTTCTGATGACCGATTGGATTCGGATGACAGCCATCGGTTGTCCAATCGTGCAGATTCGTACCCGCCTTACCGGCATCGGTCCACGCGGCAAAGTGATCAATCAGTGGAACTCGCCATTTGGCAGCCGTTTCCCGACAGGCAATAACAAACGGCTCCAGTCGAAGGTTTGGATTCTCACCGACACCATTCACCGCGGCATCGTCCGACCAACGCGGTTCTGCCATCAGCACCGGGAGTATTCCCCGACGCAGCAATTCGACGACAATCGTCTGCAGGTTGCTGCGATACTCTTCCACAGTGATTCGAGTTGCGGTTGCACCTTTGTCAATATAGCTGTCGTTGGTGCCATACATCACGGTGACAATATCCGGCTGTGTGTTGGCCGCGATCGTGCCTTCAGCTGGAAGACTCATAATCTGGTCCAGCCGTTTCAGTGCCTGATCAGTTCGTTCGCCGCCGATACCGACATTGACGACTTGCGCTGCAATACCGTTTTGCTGCATTCTCTGTTCAACCACAGCGGAAAACGTCTGTTCTGCCGACACTCCGGATCGCACGCCTTTCGTAATAGAATCGCCGAGCGTGACGATCGTGGCGGGACGTTTTTCTGATCCCGCGACGTTCAAGTCATCGGCTACAGCCGTCACTAAGCTGGTCGTGAGCAGCAGCGCGAGGGACAGGCCGATGAGTTGCCGGAGGTTTCGAGTCGAAGGAGATTTAAGCATATGTCGCACTCACCTTTGTTGGCTTAACTATTGGCAGTCAGTTCTGTGCTGAATTGCCCACCGCTTAAGGTTCAACAAACGCGGCAATTTTGAGTAATATACTCAGCACGGCCAGAAATGAGATGGTCAACCTGATCTGCTGTGAATTCAGGGATGGCTGAAAGCGGAGGCTTCGAAGCACCTGCAAATTTATTGTGGTCAATTGTCAGTTAGATTGCGGTCCTACACCGCAGCTCAACGAGGAAATCAAAAATCATGCGAAACCTATTCTTGCTCATTTTGTGTGTCGCGATTATGCCAGGATCACTGCCTGCTGAAGAACCTCTCGTTTTTGTCTCCGCATTCAAGTCCGGGGAAGAAGGAGCTATTCACGCCTACCGATTTGACTCACAAGAAGGTCAGCTGACTTTATTGCATCGCACAACGGATGTTGAAAATCCGTTCTTCATTGCGATCTCGCCCAACCGACAATTTCTCTATGCGATTGATGCGAAACAATTCGGCAGCAAAGAACACGAATTTGTCGCAGCGTATCGGATCGAGGGACGCGACGGAAAGTTGAAACGACTGAATCAGCAAACGAGTCGCGGCACGGCTTCGTGTTATCTGGATGTTGATGCGACTGGTCAATCTGTCGTCGTGGCTAACTACTCGTCTGGAAGTGTGGCTTCACTGCCGGTGCTTGATGATGGTTCGCTGGGAGGAATTGCGTCATTCGTGCAGCACAGCGGGTCCAGTGTGAATCTGCAGCGTCAAATGGAGCCACATGCTCATTGTATTGTGATCAGTCCCGATAACCGATTTGTGCTTGCGGCGGACCTTGGTGTCGACAAGATTCTGAATTATGAACTCGACGCTGAAACTGCGAAGATGAAGCCAAACGCCACTCAGCCTTCCGCCGGGCTGCCTCCTGGATCGGGGCCTCGCCATTTGATTTTTCATCCAAATGGCAAACGGGTTTATGTAATCAACGAACTCAAAAACACAGTCACGTTCTGTGACTATGCGACCGACACCGGCGTGTTGACTCAACAGCAGACGATTTCCACGGTCCCGGAAGATTTTACCGGTGTCAGTCACACGGCTGATTTGAAAATTACGCCTGATGGTCGATTCCTGTATGGCACGAATCGCGGACATGACAGCATCGCCATCTTTCGCATTGCAGATAACGGACAACTGAGTCTTGTCAGTATTGAACCCAGCTTAGGAAAGGGCCCACAGAACTTGTTGATTACACCCGATGGCCGTTGGCTGCTGTGTGCCAATATGCCCGGCGACAATGTGGCCATCTTCGCGATCGATGGCAAGACAGGTGCTCTGAAGTCTGCAGGCGATCCCGTTGCGATTCCGATGCCATCGTGTATTCGCTGGGTGGAATGAACAAACTCGTCCGTGGAACTGCCTAACCCAGTTTTCGCACGAACCGTTGGAGTACAGGCTTTAACCTGCTGTTATCGCGAGCGCGGCGGGCTCCAACAACTGGTGCGCATTGCAGGCTAAGAAGGCCATCCTACGCAACTTTGAAAGTACACCTCCGCCGCTTTTTCCAGTTGCCCGATGTCAATGTACTCATCTTTCGTGTGCGCTTGCTGAATTGAGCCTGGACCAAACACAATTGAGGGCACTCCGGCAGCACACGTTGGCGACGCGTGAGTTCCATACGGAACCCCCACCGCCGAATGTGGTCCATCAACGGCTGCCACATGCTTCAAAACCGTGTTCGCGAGGTCTGTGTTGTTCGCATCCGTCAACGCGGGACATTCAATCCATGGGGCATCGAATTCAAAATCAAAGTCGAGTCTCGCCGCCAGAAACTCGTGAATCCTGGCAACAGTTTTTGCCGCATCTTCTCCCGGTGTAATACGTCGATCGACTTCAATCACACATTCATCAGGCACGATGTTGACGCTCGTGCCGCCGCTGATTTTTCCAACACTCAAACTCGCACTGCCACACAGGGGATGAGCCTTCACCGTGATGGCCAGGCTGTCTGCGTATTCCTGAAGTGCTGACACCAGCTTCGCCATACGGTAGATCGCATTCACGCCTTGTGTCGGATCACTGCTGTGGCAGGCGCGTCCCTTTGTGCGAATCTTAAATCGCGTTACACCACGATGAGCGACGACGACATCCAGCTGTGTCGGTTCAGCAATGATGGCGACATCCGGCAGCGTTTCCAGAAGTTTTGATTTTCCTTTTGCCGTGGTCCAGTACTTCACCAGATCTGAGATGCCGATGATTGTCGCTTCTTCGTCGCAGGTGCAACTGAGTACCACGTTCGCGGCTCCTGCGGGTTGTTCCTGAACCAATCGCCGAAACGCAAACAGCATGGCTGCCATGCCGCCTTTGACGTCACATGCGCCGCGTCCGTAAAGCCGACCGTCAGCGATCTTTGGCGTAAACGGATCGATTGTCATGCCTTCCACGGGCACTGTGTCCTGATGCGCATCCAGCAGAATCGTGAGGTCTGCTCCGGGCGAATCGTATCGAGCGATCACGTTGTCGCGTCCTGGACTGACTTCGATGCGTTCGTACTTCGCCCCGATCGATCGAAAGAACTCAACAAGCCAGTCACTCACGCGTCCTTCAAAACAGATTGCTGGATCAGCCGTGCCTCCCATTGGATTCACGCTTGGCAATGCCACCAACTGCGCCAGAATTTCCACGACGGTGGAATCAGGGGATCTAAATGTCATTCATGTATCCTGTTTATCAGTAGCCAATCGCACCAAAGCGTAGAGTTACGGTTTATGTCAGCGACTGGCCGGGACGGCGGCTGTCCCTTAAGCTAGAACGTGAGGGTGAAAGGAAACACGACCAGAACCGTCAACAGTCACAGCGTCCAATGAGTGGCTCCATAAAGCATCGTTGGATTATGGCAAGATCGCTGGAACATCGAAACCCGACACTTTTGGGAAAAATGACGTAGTTCTGGATTGGATCACTGTGGCATCCGCACCCGCTTGGCCGCGTTCGCAATGCAACAATCAACTGCATAAGAGCTTCCGGACTTGTAGACATCGCAGCGGCCACCCGGAACAACGTCCTCCAGCTCGATCGGCAATTATTCAGATTCGGTATTGAGGATTAAATTAAAAATTAATGAGTCGCCGTATCGACTGTGCGAAGAATCATTGCCAGACGCGAGTGAAATTCGTAAAAATAGAATCCACACGGAAGGCTGCTTAATGGCAAGGACGTATTTGTAGCAATTGTTTTGGAGCACTGCACGTGTATCGGATGCTCTTGGTTGTCTCGCTGTTCGTTTTTTCACTGATTCACAATTCTGCTGTCGCCTTCGCGCAACAAGGTCCTCCGTATGTTTGGACGACTCCAACCGTTGGCTACTTCACACAGAATAATTTGGACATTCGTGCTAACGTTTTCAAAATCGAAATAGTGAACGGAATGCCGCAGGAGAAGTTTCAAGGTACGCTTAACTTATGCGCCAAATTTCTCCTTCGCGCCGTATCCGCAATATCCAAGCTATGTGTTGTACGGATACAACGCGACCAAAACTGGAATTCCGGAACCTATGTGGTACGCGTGCAGCAATACACTCCGCCCAACAACATCCAAGTGTTGCAAAATTTTCATGTTTTCTTCCCATAACCTAGGTTAACGAGTTGTTGATGAGGGATTTACAAGAAAAGCATTTTTGTCGCGAAGGTGCTTCAGTAGTCGAACTACTAGTTTCAATGGCAGTCATTGGGGTTTTGGTCGCAATTCTGCTACCGGCCATTCAAACGGCGAGAGAGGCAGCACGGCGGACGCAATGTCGATCCAATTTGCATCAAATCGGGTTAGGGATGCATCAATTTGTCGCTGGGAAAGGTGTATTTCCCACGAAGGCGGCGTCTGCGTATCAAGACGTTGCTGCCCACCTCGAAAGAACCGGCTTGGATTTTCGAGCAATTGCGAATTTTTCTTGCCCATCCGATCCACTTGTCAGAACAGATTTAGGCGAGTATTCGTATCACATGAATAGCGGAACACGATTCCGGTTTGCGCCAGACAACCAGTCTTGGGTTGATTATAATGGATTGTTGTCTTTCAGCCGGAATCGACCGGCCTCAGAAATTACCGATGGATTGTCAAATACTGCCGCTTATGCTGAGCGGCTCTCAGTGGGTATAACCGATGCACAAGTTGTTCGTCTAAGCGACAAGCGGTACATGTGGTACATACCTGCGTCTGTTGCTGGGTACGGGCGCGAGTCTGAACTCATTGATATGTGTCGAATGCATCGAACTACGCAGACGCCCAGAATTGTTCACACCTATAGCAACCTATGGTTATCGCTACCTGGTTACAATCATTTCCTCAAGCCAAATGAATCAGGTTGTGTGAACGGGGCGGTGGGTAATGTTGCGAGCGAAACGCCACTGTCACCGCCGTCTGGTCTTCATCCCGGGGGCGTTTCGGTCCTTTTTTGTGATGGCCATGTCAGCTTCGTTTCCGACGACATTGATGAAGAGGTTTGGCATTCATTAGGAACAATTTCCGGCGGGGATCTTGCGGGGCAATGACTCGGATTGCGGAATTTCGGTCAAAAACGTACGTTCCGTATCTTGCGTTCACAATTCTGTATATTATCACGCGGCATTTCGGAACAATTGTGATGCTCAATGAGCGACCCATTCGTCGTCGATTTTTTTGTCAGATCAGTGGTGTTTTGATTCCAAGTGCGTTGGTTGGGTGCAACCGTAAGTCATCAATTGAAGTTCATGGTGCAGATGAGAAGCCAATTGTCGCTAAGCTTATCGTGGTGGATCGTGAAAACAAATCCATTGCAGACAAAGTGACACATCAGGAATCGCTCTGGTTTTGGCTGCGATTTAAGGTTGATGACGTTCTGCATGAATTTGCAGATCCCGGCGCAGTTCAAACGGAAGATAAGTGGTATGTCTGGACGAATTTTGAGTCAATCGACGAATCAAAGAAAGTGGACGATAACCCTCAGTCGTTTGGTTTCTTCAACCGCTATTTACCAGGTGGGATTATTGACGGAGCAGAACCAGTTCCTATCCAGTCCTTCAATGGTGTAGCCACCGCACCACATCAGATGCAGAATTCGGGAGTTATCGTTAGCGGCTTGAACCCGCCAGCGCCACCAACAGAAATCGAAGCGAGTCAAGTAAAAGAGCAGATTTGGTATGCCACCGTAATGTCGCCCAAGACTCCCGGTAACTATCAGTGTAAGGTAATGGTGCATCCAGGATCGACACTGTTTCGCGACCCGGTTGGAGGGTCTATTGGAAAGGGCGTATTCGTAACGCAGAAGCGCATCACTGTAGAGTAGCAGTTGGGCCGCATCAACTTTCCAAATGATCCAGAATTCAAAAACTTGTTGTTTGTTCAGCAAGCTTTCTTCTGAGTACTTATTTCTGCAGCGTCCGCACGTATTCAATCACATCCGCGAGATCCTGGTGCGTGAAATCTTTTTCCACGCCATCCGGCATCAGAGACTTTCCGGTGCTGCGCAGTTCTTCGATGTCACTGCGGAGGATCGATTCGGATTTTGCTTCCGCTCCCAGAACCGTGATGCTGCTTCCGGTTTCTGTGGCGAGTAGCCCGATCACACTCCGGCCAGATGTCGTGGCCACCACGAAATTCAGATACTTCGTTTCCACTGCAGCACTGGGGTCGAGAATCGCGGTGAACAGCGATTCCGGCGTTCGTGTTGTGAGCGATGCCAGATTCGGCCCCACTTCATGTCCGACGCCAGCTTGCTTGTGACACGTCGAACATTTCTTGTTGAACAGGATGGCACCTCGTGCAGCATCGCCGGTCAAGGCCAGTGCCGGTCGATACGATACCATCACGGCGCTGCGGTCAGCAGATGTCCCGGAGGCAAAGAGTTTTTTCAGCCGTGTTCGAATCGTATCTTCGCGAGTTGTCAGCAGTCGTTGTCGCATGGCTGCATCGATTTCGCCAGCGGCGATGGTGCCCGATTCCATTTGCGTCAACAATTCACTGGTCCACTCGGAACGGCTGGACAAAACGTTCAATGCCTGAGACCGAATCAGCGGAGAATGAGACGCCCATCCGGTCAGCAGAATTCTGGCTGTGGACTCATTCTTCTGCTGCCCCAAATGTCGAATGGCGGCCTCCTGAACGGCGGGCGGGGTTTGTGGGGTCAACATGTTTTGCAGAGTTGTCTCGTCTTCCGGATGCGCAGGGTCACGAAGCAGAAGCGGAATCGCGGCGATTCTTCGGATTTCGTGTTCTGCCGGATCAGAAACCATGCGTCGGGCGATGACGAATGCCTCCGCGATCCATTTCTTATCATTCCCGCGTTCAAAGTGATCTTCTATTGCCCAGCCGCGACTATGCAAGCGATCGAGCATTCTGGCAAGGCTCTTCAGCTGCCATGCCTGAAGACGATTGTCCGATTCATCCACGGTCAGTAACAGCAAGCGTTCAAGATCATCGCTGTTCGCGATGGAAGCAGCTTGCTCAAATAGGATACTCGTGAGGTCATCGCGATCACTTGCCGAAAAGCCGGGCATCTTTGTGACATCGGGTTCCAGAGTCCGGGCTTCTTCCTGTACGACGTGACAAAACCGATCGATCGTGTTGTTAATGTTATTCGCGTTCAAGGAACTGATCACGGCGGCTCGCAGATATGTATTCACATCCTTGTGCAGCAGGTCGCCAAGAATTGTCGCGGCGGCAACATGGTTGGATTCCCCGACAATGCACGCCAGTTCCAGTCGTACCTTGGCATCGAGATCGTTGATCATCGCAACCAGAGAACTCCACGGTACCTTTGCCTTGGGTGCCAGTCGAACAGCCCAGCGACGGACGCCAGGGTGCGAATCGTGCAAAGCGGCTTCGACGACTTCTGGCGACAAATGACCCAGCCCTTCAAGCGTACACAGTGCATGCAATCGTGCCGTCGGTCGTTGACCTCTCGTGACCATTGTCGTTAGTATTGCGACGGCGGATTCATCCCGCCCGTTGACGAGTAGCCGTTGAGCCGTATCACGCCGCCAGGCGTTGGAACTTTCGAGCTCGGCGACAAGTTCTGCGGTGGTGAGTTGATCGAAACGAGGGATTGGCGAGCGGAGTGGCGTTAGCCCTCCGATACGATTCTGCGATTGGTTCAATCTGTCAACCAGGACCGAGGGGCTGACGCCACCCCGCTCATCACTGGCTGCGGCGACTGGCACGATACGATAAATTCGACCACGATCATCACCAGACCGAAAAAACGGTCGCAGTTCGTCCTGGCCTTCTTTGGGCAGCCAATGAGGATGCTCAATCATATAGCGATACATGTCCACCACCCACAACGCGCCTTCCGGGCCGGTACGCACCATCACCGGTCGGCACCAGCGATCTTCGGATGCGAAGAAGTCCGTTGTTGCATCGGCTTCAGCCGGATCACGTTCCAGTCGAAAACTGACACCGTCGTCGATGAGCAAGTTATGCTGCACGAGATTGCTGAATGGTTCACACGTGAATGTGTGTTGCGTTCCAATGCCATTCGATTCTTCCTTCTCCCCCGAATCGGGGGAGAAGGTGGCCGACAGGCCGGATGAGGGGGCATTGTTTTCCGTGGCTCCAAACAACAAATCATCCAAATACACCATTCCTGAACACGCTGACGTATAACGTCCCGACTGTTCAAAACTGTGAAACCGTTTTTCCGGCGGTGTCGCCGCGTAGACGGGCGGGTTTGACGGCGTCATCAGGTGTCGAGGATCGGGCGGGGCGAAATGGGGGTTGCGGCGAATGTATTGATCTTCAAGCACATAATGCCACAACGGATAGCTGTTCTGTTCGCCGAACCAATTTCCCCAGGCATCTCGATTGCGACCAAATTGCGACGGTCCACTTTGAGGATCAATCAATCCCTCATCAGGTCGAATACGAAAGTCACGACTTCCAAATGCCGACTTTTGATTCGTGAGGTGTGAGAGAATCTGACTGTCAGCACCATAACCCGCATGGTGACTTCCGCTGGCGAAATGAACCCAGTTATCCAGCCCCCAGCGCGGCCCGTTGACGCGCAATTGTTGATTGCCCTCGAGGAATCCGGAAAACAGCGTCCGGCGAATGTCTGCTTTACCATCGCCGTTCGAATCTTCCGCGTAGAATATTTCCGGAGCCGCCGTCACGATCACTCCCTTGCCCCACGCCATCACGCCGGTGGGAAAGGAGATGCCGGTCAGGAAATTCGTGCGTGAATCATATTTTCCTTCAGCATCAGGAATCTTATCCTCCAGGTACACAATGCGACCGCCTGCCAGACCTCGATCGTCCATGCCGTTGGGATAATCAGCCATCTCAGCAACCCACAACTTGCCGTCTGGTCCCCAATCGATCGCCACGGGATCAATGACGAGCGGTTCCGCAGCGATAAGCTGCAATTCATACCCTTCACGCACATGAGTCACCTTCATGGATTCCTGTGGAGACAACGGTGCCGGATCTGGAATCGGCTGTGAATCACCGACTTGCAGCGGTTCTGCAAGTTGGGCCGTCGCGTAGTGACTGCTGATCTCGTCAGTGGTGAGTTCACGATCGTACAAGGCGACTTCGTCCAGACGCCCTTCAAGTCCGAACATGCCGTCGCTGCGACCGCCGAGGAAGAGGTCTTCACAGTCTGCGAAAGTTGGTTCCAGTTCGCCATCGATTTCGGGCTGCGAGTTTCCGTTAAGGTATACCGTGACGTGTTTCCCGTTTCGAACGAACGCAACTTGATGCCACGTGTTAGTCTCGAGCACAGTCTTTCCGACCAACGCTTCATCACGTGCATTACCGTTGAAGAGCAGCAGCTTGCCGTCCCAGCCTTGGTTCAGGTAGTTCCCGCCGATGCCCATATGATCACCTGCAACTTTTTGATCACCGTCCGGGCCGCGTGAGAAGAAGTATCCCGTGACTGCTCGATCGCTGTTCGGAAATCCGTTCCAGATCCAGCATTCGACGCTGTAAGTATCGCCGAGCTGCGGCACTTTCGCGGCAACTCTCCCGCCAGCAAAATGAGCCGAACGATTGCCGCGCGGCTGCTGATTCAAACCCGTGCCCTTCGGACCGGGAAGATAGAACGCGATGCCGTCTTCATAAATCGCGTGGTGATCACCGACGGCGTCGGCTGCGTACCGTACACCCGCCGCTCCGTCGGCGGGAATCTCCAGCGCGGCAGAATCCCGTCGGCGGAGCGACGGGTCTACAGTACATTCAATCTCCCCCAATCGCCAAAACGCTTTCGGCTTTGAATTCACAACGGCCGTTGCGTAAGAGTGCCGTTGGTCGATTGTTGGCCGACGCGGCTTCTTCGAGATGACTTCCAGCATCGTTGTTAATGTCTCCACGATCCGGGGTTCGGCTTCTACTTCGAGTCCCGCTGTTCGTGCGGGCCAGGTTGTGTATCCGCCAAGTTTGTGCTGCTCCGGTGGAGGAATGTAACCCTCCGCTCCGTTCGCGAGTTCGATGTTCATCGTCGCGGCCAGCGGACTGCGGTTTTTCAGTTTGATGCCCGTGATTCCATAGACCTCATCAGGTATCGCCGTGATGCCAAAGTCACCGATGCGGATGGCCTGCAACTTCAATTCTGCCATCGGATTTTCATGCAATCTCAGCTGTTCGAAGGCGTAGACTTCCGACCAGCCACGCGGCAATCGATCGCCAACGCTCGCGACCATTTCCTGAGCCCACTTTAATCTCGCCCCATCTGGAACTCGGCGATTCAGTTTCAGAGTTTGTTCCGCCATCGCCAGCGTGACGTCAGAGCGATAATGGATGGAGTCATACGCCTGAAACGCAACTTCGACAAGAGCTTCCGTATAGGCATCCAGATCCGTCGGTCGCGCGGGCTGACTGTAATCCATCCACATGCTGTCACCGCTGGTGCCTTGCGACAAAATGCCGACGAATCCAGGCTGCTGATTTGCAGCACCAATCCGATCGGCAAACGTGATTCCGAAATGACCGCAGACGTCGCCCGATACAAGCGGCGAACCGTGATAGTGCATGGCATAGTTTGCAAGGACCGCCAGTGGTTTGTCATCGAGTGTCTGCACCGAGAACACGGTCAGATCTGTATCCGCCGGGCCCGATGGTCCAATATGGTTGGCACTTTGATAGCCCGGATGCATGTGAGCTCGTACATTATGCTGCCCGAACGGATCAGCCATGGACATTCGATCGGATCGAAATATCCAGCGTCGACAATGATTGTGCAGTTCGTCAGTCACCACTTTCCAGCCAACTTTCGCTGGCACAAGCTTTTCATTTGCCTGCACAATACTGCGAACAATTTGCCCCGGAAGGAATTGTGCATAGTCTGGATCAACGCGACTTCCCAGACACGGCATCGCGGACGGCGCGGAATGCGTGTGAGTGGCAGAGATCAGCATATGATTCGTTTGAATTCCGGTGAGTTGCTGAGCCTGCTCTTTCACGTCGTCCAGCATTTCCCGAGTCATCATCAGGCTGTCCACAACGACGATCGCGATTCGCTCATTGCCGTCGTCCATCACGATCGCTCGGGACATCAGCACGTCGTGCGCCATTGTTGCGGAACGTTCTTCAACCATTCCATTCACAATGACCGGAAACTGCGTCGGCGTGACATCCACCATCGCCGCACCAGCGCGGAATAAGGTTCTGGCAGTTTCATCAGCAAAGAGACTCGTGTTCGAAATGATCGAATAAACGACCGACAGCAGGATGATCACTCGAGTCGCCATGCCTGATACTCCACGAAAAATGCCGAGTCGTCCGGTTGAGTCATTTTGCTGCATGCATGAGTTGAACCGCCATGTCGCTCGATGGTTATGGCCTGTGTTCCACTCGCCGTTGCTGCAACAAATAAGCAATCAGATCACGCAGTTGAGCTTCATTAAACGTCTCGCCGACGTTGGATGGCATCGGCGATGATGTAGACGCTTTTCGGTCTTCGATCACGTCTGTCTGCAGAATCGTTTCTTTTGCCATGCTGTCGATAATGCTGACTCGGTTGCCTTCGAGTTCTTTCAGCAGGCCGCTGTAGGCTTTGCCTTCGTCGGTGACGACAGTTGTGGTGCGGAAGGCGACGTCGACGTTGCGATTCGGAGCGAGCACGTCTTCCAGAATTCGATCAATGCCGCGATTACCGATGCCGTCGAGATTTGGACCGACTTGCTTGCCTTCTCCTGCAACCTGATGGCAAATCATGCAACTCCTTTTGAAGAGTTCTTTGCCAGCTGCCACGTCGCCGGATGCTGCGTTCAATGAACTGCGTCGCTGCGCGATGAGTTGATCAATGACGGCATCTTCACTCGGAAGGTTTTCCGTTAATGATTTCGCACGTTGTTTGATGGCGTCAGAGGCGACAGCGTCGAGACGTTGCTGGACTGTAGGTTTCAACAGCAGGCGTGCAGAGGCTTTCCCGGATTCCATCAGCGTCAGGAGCAGATCAAGGCTGGTGGGATCTCCTGCGAGTTGTTCGGCCAGCGTGAGTTGTTCCGGTGATGTTGCCACCTGAAAAACCGACGCCAGAATTGACGCGGCAGCGTCTGGCTGATTGTCAGCGACGACCTTCATGGCGTCGTTGACCATTGCATCCGTCGCACCAGCGATCAATGGCGTTAACGCGACGGTCGAGAGTTGTGAATTCGGATGCAGTTTCATAATCGCTGCGGCATATGTGGCTTTCGTTGTACGTGGCTGTTCACCGCTGGTGATAAGGCGAACCGCTGCGGGGCGCAGTTCTTCGATTGAGAAATCGCCGATCAATGTTGCAGCTTCCGTACGCTGCCGCTGAGCGTCGGACGGATTTAATCGCGCGTCCGAGAAACGTCCGACCGCCAGCCACGCATACGCAGTTGCGGTATCTCCATCGACAAGTTCCACGAAGACCTTTCGACTATTGAAATCTGCCGTTGGCCAGTCGACCTTTTGTGCGACGTCGTTGCGAGGCGGCGAGGCTACTCGGAGGATTTCACCGGTCGCAGCATCTCGCAGGCAGACGAAGTTGGCTTTCTTCAACGGCTTATCCGGGAATCCATCATGGCCTGCCACGAAGAAGCTCAGGCTTTCGCCTGGTTCGAAAACATCCGATCGGTACAACCCGGTGCGTTGCTCCCCGATTTCGAAGCTGCTGAACATCGGCGCTCCGGAAACACCATCGGCTGAAGTCCTGGATGTTGTCACTCCCCAGCAGTTTTGGGCATTCGGAGATTCCGAATTTGGCAAATATGACCAGCCGAACGCAGGCGTGGTGTTGAGTGCGTCCAGGTCATCTAATGACTTCATATTCAGCAGTGTCAATGCCGTTGCTAGTGCCCAGTCACGCACAGCTTGTGGTGGTTTTTGATTTCGTTGAGCGAATCCCTGTCGCATGGAATTCAGCAGTTGCAATTGTAACCCAATGTCTCCGGCAAATCGGCTTCGCACTGTTGTGACCACGTTCGCCGCAGCTTCTAGTGACACCGATGTGGAGGAAAACTGAAGATAGTCGGCCAGCTTGCCCGGCTGCGCAGAACCGAGGAATTCCACATTCGAGGCGATGTATTCAGCCGCCGCCGGTGACTTGATTGCCAGGCTCAGATCGGCCAGTGCCAGGCCATCCATGGCAAGAGGGGAATGCGATGCCAGCTCACGAAACCAACCTTCGTTTAGCAAGTGATCTCGCAGAGCGATGCGAATTGTGTGTCTTAGATGCACATCGGCCAAATCGGTGGTATGCAGCATTCGTAGCAAGGGAGCAGTCAGCGAATTCGAAAGATGCCGCGACGATGCCGCAACAGCCGCGCGGCGCACCATCGGTGAAAAATCACCAAACCCTTGTCGGAGCAGTTGCGATGCTTCAGGTTCGTTGATGGTGTCGGTTGAAAACTCACGGAGTGCGCGAAACGCATGGACGCGAACGAGTTCTTCAGGATCAGCCGCTGCGGTCGCCAATTCCGCGACCGTCAACGAATTCCTCTGAGCCAGCAGTCGCATCGCATAGCGTCGGACGGTTGCGTCGGGATCTGAGAGATTTTTCCTCAACCGGGAATTCACACTCGGTTCCGAGCTGTCTGCAATCACATCCCGAGCCAAGTTCTTTTGTGCCGTCGGATCGGCGCGAATGACGTCAAACAACTGAAGCACATTCAGCTTCGTCAGATCTCGGCCGTAACCGGGGAATTGACGGCCTGCCGGATTGGCGTCGCCGGAGGAAACTCGCCAGACGCGACCGCGAAATCGGTCACGACCGGGATGTTTCAAAGGTACCTCATAGTGACCGATGATGCGATTGTAAAAATCGTTGACATACAACGCGCCGTCGGGGCCAGCCACGATGTCCACCGGGCGAAACCACGGATCGCTGCTGCTGACGAGATCCGGTCGTTCAATCGCGCGGACGCTGGAACCGGTTCGCTTCAGAAGATTCTGGTTAATTCGCGACGTCATCACATTGCCGTCGAAGGCACTGTCGGCATATTCGGCGGGAAACGTCGTGTCGGCCCCAAGCGCCAGCGCGGCGATGGCCGTCGAACCATGCAGATGCTCCATCACATTGGGAACGTAGCCCAGGCCATCCTGAATCGCCACCCGCTCGATCATCAACGCCGCCTGTCTTTCAGCCTTCCTCATTCAATCGGAGTGTTAAGGGATGTTCTCC